>JBIIBR010000111.1:0-4799 GCA_044239285.1 Rickettsiales bacterium
CGGCAATAGTTTTTATTTTTTTGTTAATTATCGAAAGCTCAGTTGCTGTAGCCTTCTCAGCGTTATAATCAAACAAACAAATCTCAATAAAACTTTGAATAATTTGATTATTTTGTAAATTTTGAGTCTTAATAAAATTGTAAATTTCGAGATAAATTGCTTTAAAATTATCAGGATTTCTAATTTGATTTTTTAAAGTAAAATCTTCGCATAAAAAATAATTATTAAAATAAAATTTTTGGTTTTTTTCATTAAAAAAATTATTTTGTTGAAGAAGCTCTATGTCCTTAACATCGTAGTCGGCTTGAAGATTATTTTTTTCTAAAAAATTTTTTAATTCTGCGGTTTGAAACTTGATCGCTTTTTCAACTTTGATTGCATCAAAATTTAGTTCATTAAACAAATTTATAATTTCAAATATAAGAATTTTTCCGTCATTTTGAAGAAAATAAATTTCACCATAAAAACCATTAGAAATTAAATTTCCAAAAATATCAAATATTTGATCCGAAGCTTGAAAGACATGCTCCAAGGAGTTATTGGATTTGTGAATTTTGTTAATGCGAATTATTACTCGATTGCTTAACTTTTGACCAATCGCAACAATATTTTTTTGAATAAATTCTTTGTTTTTTAAATTGTCGCCTTCGTTAGTTAGCAATAATATTTTGAAATTTAAATCAAGCAATTGCGAGAAATTTATAGCAACTTTTGGCGTTTTATCGGCATTAAAACTTAAACAAATATTTTCAAACTCGTCCAACTTAAAATCGGCAAATATAATATCGGCGTTTTTGGTTTTTAAATAAGCATTATTGAAATTGTCAAATGAGCTTGTCGCGGTATGCGTTATGAGATATTTTTCGACCATGTTTTTTTACAAAATCATTAAACATTTAGCTATGGTTTCAAGCTTTTAATTTAATAAAATTTTTAAGAAATTAAAATGTAATTTTTTAGCACAAAATTTTAGTCATTTTTGCTAAAATTTTTTTAAAAAATCATTACAAATCCCAGCGTGCTTTTGGCATAAAATTTAAATCATCGACTAAATTATTTTGCAATTTTTCAATGCCAACCCAAGCAATCATCGAAGCGTTGTCGGTGCATAATTTTAAAGGTGGAGACTCAATTTTTAAATTATTTTTTTTAGCAAAAATTCCGAGTTTTGCAATCAAAAATTTATTCGCCGAAACGCCTCCCGCAATAATTAAATTTTCAATTTTTTGATCATCATAATCATCTAAAAAAGCTTCGTGAAAATTTACCACATTTTGCAAACGATTTATTAAAATTTCAGCAACCACACTTTGAAAAGAAGCACAAATATCGGCCTTAGTTTTTTGCGACATTTTTTGCGGAGTAATTTCGTGATTAAATTCCATTCCCGTAATTTTTTCAATCTCTCTGCGAACCGCTGTTTTCAAGCCTGAAAATGAAAAATCAAATAAATGTTGATGGCTTTTGGCATCAATTAGTGGTCGTGAAAATTTGAATTTTTTTTGATCGCCTTCTTTGGCAAGTTTTTCAACTTCAGGTCCTCCCGGATAAGGTAAACCAAGCATTTGTGCCACTTTATCGAAAGCTTCACCGAGAGCGTCATCAATCGTTTCACCAATTTTTTCGTAACAACCCAAACCCTCAGCGAGCAAGATTTGACAATGTCCGCCCGATACCAACAATACTAAATATGGAAATTCAATCTCGTCAACCAATCGCATCGTTAAAACATGTCCTTCAAGATGATTAATCGCTAAAAAAGGTTTATTATAAATCGCCGATAAAGACTTGGCGCAAGTCATGCCAACGATTAAGCCTCCAATTAAACCCGGACCGCAAGTTGCGGCGAAGCCATCAATATCGCTAAATTTTAGATCCGCCTCTTTTAAGGCTTGTAAAATCAATTTATCGATTACTTCGAGATGCGAACGTGCCGCCAATTCGGGGATAACACCGCCATAGATTTTATGTTGATCAATTTGCGATAAAATTACATTGGCTAAAATATTTTTTTTATTATCAACAATGGCGACAGCACTTTCGTCACATGAGGTTTCAATTCCTAAAACTATCATAAAATTTTATTTAATTTTGTTATTTTTTTGTAGTAAATTTTCTAACATAATTAACGAATTTTCAAGAGTTAAACTGCGATTTTTGTTGCGATTATTACCAAAAATAAATTTTTCAACTTGGATAACATTTTTGGTAACTAAAGCGATAAAAATTGTCCCGACTTTTTTATCCAGCGTTGCTCCCGTTGGTCCGGCAATTCCCGTGATGGCGATGGCAATATTTGCTTGAGAATTTTCTAAAGCTCCGCGAGCCATTGCTAAAGCCACTTCTTCGCTCACCGCCCCAAATTCTTCGAGCAATTTTTTATCGACATTTAATAACTCAATTTTGCTTTGATTGGAATAAACCACGAAACCGCGATCAAAAATTTTTGACGAACCTTCGATTTCGGTGAAAAGACCTGATAACAAACCTCCCGTGCAGGATTCGGCGCAAGTAATTTTTAAATTTTCTTGAGATAATTTTTGATTTATTGCACTAATTTTGGTAATTAATTTTGTTGAAAAATTCATCTAAAAACTCCGGCAATTCTTTCAACTTCAATAGTTTTTTTTGAAATTCGAAGTGCCGAAAGCATTTCTTCGAGATGTTCAACGCTTTTTACATCAATATTAATCATAACTTCAAAAGTTTCGGCACAACGATTGGTAGTTTTAATATGCCCAATATTCATTTTCTTTTTAGCGATAATATTGGTAATATCAGCTAAAGCTCCGCTTTTATTTTCAACTACTACGCGAATTTGACTTGAATAAGTTTCATCGCCAATCTCTTCATCATTTTTCCAGCAAACATCCAAAACTCTTTGTGGATTAAGTGCTAAATTTTTTAAATTTAAACACATTTGATTGTGAATGGTAACTCCCGTTCCCGTGTTGATGATGCCGACAATTGAATCTCCCGGAATTGGGCTACAACAGCCCGCATATCGAATCGCCATGCCATCGACCAAACCATCAATTGGTAATGAATGATTTTTTTTGTGAGATTTATTTTGATTTTTAGAATTTTTTATTTGTTTATTTTCGACTTCATAATCGGGATAAATAACTTTAAATATATCTTGACGAGAAATCGTTCCATCCGCTACTCTAAAGCATAAATCTGCAATATTTTTTTTAGCAAATTTATTCAAAGATTTTTCTAAAATTGCTTCGCTAAATTCAACATTTTTACTCAAGAAAAATTTTTGCAAAATCGCTTTGCCGAGAACGCTATATTCGCTATATTTTTCATTGCGAATAAAATTACGAATCGAGGTTTTTGCCTTAGAAGTTGTGGCGAATTGAAGCCAATTTGGCGAAGGTTTGGCATTTTTGGCGGTTAAAATTTCAACTTGATCACCATTCTCAAGCCTTTGTCGAAGAGGAGCGATCGCCCCATTAACTTTGGCAGAAATGCAACGATTACCAACTTCGGAATGAACGGCGTAAGCAAAATCAATAATCGTCGAACCGAGTGGCAAATTAAAAATATCGCCATTCGGAGTAAAACAAAAAACTTCATCATGATGCATCGATAATTTATTATTTTTCAAAACATCACTAGCACTTTCCGAATTTTCAAAAAGATTTATAAGTTCGCGGATCCAGCGATATTGGTCGTTCTCCTTACCAACAATCGCAATTTTATTTTTAGTTTTTTTGTTAATTTTTTCTTTGTAATTCCAATGCGCCGCGACTCCGAGCTCAGAAATTTCATGCATCGAAATATCGCGAATTTGTATTTCAATTTTTTTATTAAATGGTCCAAGTATTGCTAAATGAAGCGATTGATAACCATTTTCTTTGGGCGTGCTGATATAGTCCTTGAAGGTGCTTGGAATCATGTTGAAATTAGAATTAACGATTCCGAGTGCGCGATAACATTCGCCGATATTTTTAACCACAATGCGAAACGCCATAATATCGTGAAGATTGTGAAATCCGATATTTTGACGCTTCATTTTTAACCAAATTGAATAAGGTTTTTTTTCACGCCCCTCAATATTGGCTTCAAAATTTTCATTCTTAAAAATTTCGATGAGCTGTTGCAAAATTTTATCAACCAAATCTTTGTTTTTTTCACGAATTTCAGTGAGTTTTTCGGTGATTTGCAAACGAGCTTGCGGATCAAGAATTTCAAAAGCCAATTCTTGAATTTCATCTTTAATTTTGCTCAGGCCAATGCGTCCCGCAAGTGGCGCATAAATTTCCAAACTTTCGCTGGCTTTTTTAATTCTTTTTTCCTTCGAAGGCACGAAATGCAAGGTTCGCATATTGTGCAATCGATCCGCTAATTTAACCAAAAGCACGCGAATATCTTGCGACATCGCCATCGCTAATTTACGAAAATTTTCCGCTAATCTTTCATTTTCATTGATATTTACAACGTCAATTTTGCCTAATTTAGTTACGCCATCGACGAGACTCGAAACCTCATCACCAAAGGCTTCATTAATATCATCTAAAGTTAAATCAGTGTCTTCGACAACATCATGAAGCAAAGCAGTAATTATCGATTGTTCATCGAGTTTTAAATCGGCGATAATTTCGGCAACGGCAATTGGATGGGAAAAATACGAATCCCCCGAATGGCGTTTTTGCGAGCCGTGAGCATCTCTCGAAAGGATATAAGCCTTTTGAATTAAAGCGGAATTGACTTGCGGATTATATGTTTTTATTTTGGCGATTAATTCGTTTGATGTTAACATAATTAAAGAACTAATCGGCGTTATATAAATT
>JBIIBR010000085.1:0-5785 GCA_044239285.1 Rickettsiales bacterium
ATTAATGTTATTAAGATTGTTAAAATGCAATGGGTAAAGCCGTGAAAAATATGATCGTGAATGCTCGCATATTTATCACGCAAAGTGGCGATTTGACTAGCCGTTTTGCCCGAAAGATTATTTTGAAAAAATTGATAATTATGCTCGAGAAGCATTGAATAAGCCTTATTAATAATATTGGCTTCGATAAAGGGTTGCGACTTGTAATCGCCATAATTGTAAACTCGCCAAATCATTTGCGATACAAAAACTGCAATGCAAAAAATACTTACCGGGAAAATAATATCACTAATCGTAAAATTTTGATTAACCGCCAAATGATCGATTATCAATTTCAGTGCGTAATTGCTAACGGGCATGAAAAGCGCTGAAACTATTGGCGTTAACATCATCAAAAAATACCAAGATTTATAAGGCTTGATGATTTGATAAAAAAATTTTTGAAGCGTAATTTGACTGTTCATAGTGGTTTCTTAGTTAAACTTGAATAATAAAAAAATAATCTTTTGAAGCAATCAGAATGTTTGAAAAAATTTTAATAATATTTAAAAAATAAATCAGATATTTGTACAATCAATTGATTTTCAAAATTGTGCTTTGGGTAGAAATTGAAAAGAAATTTGAAATATAATTTTATATTTTTTACAATTTTATTTTAGAATAAAATTTATTTATTAAACACCAATTTATGTTAGAAAAATCTTATTTCCGAAACAAGTTGTTTCGTAAAATAGATTTATATCAATATCAATATAGAAACTGTATATCGCAACAAATTTTAATATCAAGCCATCAACCTTATTTTAAAATTATTTTGGCTTTTTATTTTTTTAACAATCTACTTGACATTACAGCTTGTTGAGTGTTTAATCGAAATCAATAGTGCCCGCCGACGCTTCTTGGTAAATCTAGCGCACCAGGGCGGGACAATCACTTACAATATCCGATGACAAAATACCTCAAACCCCCCTTAAACTTAGAAGATCAAATAAACTTATTAAAAAGTAGAGGTCTAATTATAAATGATCCTATTTTTGCAAAGCATATTTTGTCGAATATTAGCTATTATAGATTATCGAGTTATTTTTATAATTTTTGGGAAGATAAACCGGGACACAAATTCTTCGAATCAAGCAGATTTGAAAACATAGTTAATATTTACAACTTTGACAGTGAATTACGCACAATATGTTTTAAAGCTATCGAGGCAATAGAGGTTTCTGTAAGAGCAAAACTTTCTGTTTTTCTATCGCACAATTATGGACCATATTGGTTTGATAATGAAAATATAATAATCAATAAAATCAACCATGCTGATAATATAAAATCAATTCAAGATTTATTAAATCAAAAAATAAAAGAGCAATTTATTAAAGAGCATTTCAAGAAATATAGCGATGATTCTTATCCGCCATCTTGGAAATTATTAGAGATCACAAGTTTTGGTTTGTTATCAAGATTATATGGCAATATCAGCCCTTCAATCAAAGAAAAGAAAGCAATAGCCAGAAGCGTCGGATTGCCAAATCACGAATTTTTAGAAAGCTGGTTAAAATCAATTTCTTTCATAAGAAACATTTGTGCTCATCACTCAAGATTATGGGATAAAAAATTATCAACTCCACTAATTCCAAATAACTTAAAAGGAAAATGGTTGTCGAAAATTAACCTCACAAATTTGAAAAGGGATGGTCTTTACATCAACTTATGTTGCATCAAATATTTAGTTGATAACATTAATCCTAAAAATAATTTTGGCTCGGAAATATTGGGCTTGCTAGAAAATAACAAATATGATATTGATTTAGATAAAATGTTCTTTCCAAGAAACTGGGATAAGGATGAGCTTTGGGTAGGAATTGAAAAGAAATTTGAAATATAAAAAATAATCTTTTGAAGCGTTGGATTCGAAGAGAAAATTTTTATTATTAAATTATTAGAAATTAAAAAATTTAGCAGTTTTGTTGGCAATATTTACCAATAATAACATTACGGGAACCTCAACCAAAACGCCAACCACCGTAGCAAAAGACGCGCCTGAATTTAATCCAAACAAACCAATCGCCACTGCAACCGCCAATTCAAAAAAATTAGAAGAGCTAATCAAAGACGCTGGCGCCGAAATATTATGCGGGATTTTTGCTTTATACATCCAAAAATACGCCAAACCAAACATTAAAAAACTTTGTAAAATTATTGGCGTTGCCACCATCAAAATTGGTGCCGGATTTTCGATTAAAATATCGGCTTGAAATCCGAATAATAAAATTATCATAACGAGCAAACCGCACATAGAATAAGGTTTAAGATGGATTAAAAAAGTTTCTAATAAAGTCCAAACTCAATAACTCACCAAGATTTTTCCCAATTCTTTATTTATTATTTTAGTCAAGTTTTGTTTGTTAAATTTTTTGGTTTTTTTGGAGGTAAAAAATTATTTTTTGAAACTATTTTTCGACCAATTTCTTTTTCTAATTCTGTTCGAGCGATGCCGGCAATTCTGCCTCCGCGACTCGCATCTTTTTTTAATTTTTCTTTACCGTAAGAATTTTCAGTTTTATGAATTTCCGCTGAAGATCTCTCGCCTAACATTGTAAATATTAATTCGAAATCATCCATATGATCTCGCAAATTTTCTCGTTTTAAGCCTTTTAGATTTTTATATTCGCTTGGAGTTACTCCAAATGTCGCCTTGGAAATTTCTGCGGTCAAAATTTCAAAATCTTTTTGCTCATCGGCGCCACGATTTTTCCACTCATCGGTAAGTTCTTCGCGAATGGCGATGCCTCGCATTCTTTTTTCAATCCAATCATCGGAATATCCCTTGAGTTTGTATAGGGCGCGCGTTCTTTTGGTGGCGAGTTCGGGTCTTCAATTTCTTGAACTCTTTCATAACCAACTTTTGCCAACCAGCGTTTGAATGGCTCGGCTTTTTTTGATGGAATTGATTGAATGATACGAAAAATGCCTTCGGTGTTGGCACAATCAGTTTCGTAAAATTTGCCATCCGATGATTCGATTTTTAGTTGTCGACAAATTGTCGACAACTGAGAGGATTCTTCTTCGCTCATTCTAATTTTCATTTTAAACCAATAATCTCTTGAGTTTAGGCTTTCCGTTAAAGCGCTTACGACATCAATAATAGAAAAATACCACTCATTTTCATGAAGGGTTTTTCTGATTTTTTTGCCTTTAAAAATTGAAATTTTATTTGAAATTATTTGGGTATTTTTCATATATTTTTGGGTTTATTGATAATGATGATTTATTTAAATTACAGGAAATAATTGTTGTATCAAGCTTTTTTAATAAAATTTTATTTTACCAAATCCCTTAAAATAAAAAGTTGTTTTTATGAATAGCAAAATTAACTTAATAAATATTAATTTTATTTTTGTGAATCTTGAATTTGATAACAAATTTTCGAAGGAGAAAGACGCCAATATTTTTTATATTTTTTTCAAAATTTTGGAATGAATTTTATATTGCAACCATAAAAATTTATCAACTAATCTATATATCGAAATTTCTTCATGCAGGGAGCTTGGAAAATCATTTTCTTCGATTTTGATTTCAAGTTTTAATTTAATTCTATTTACTCCGACAAGCTTTTCAGGGTTTTCAGGACGGGATTCATTTCTGCTTTCGATTTTATATTCATCATCCAAATCCTTATATTCTTTAGGCAAATATTCTTCAATAAATTTATCAACCAAATGTTTCAAATGTTCATAACTTTTGATTTCAGCACCGGTCATTTGATAATAAACCAAACTATATTTTACATTTTTATCGAATATCGGAAAATGGTTTTGTGACTTATTAACTTCATGATGCCAATGACAATATTTTGAAATGAAGGATTTATATAATGGTAATTTTTCTTTTATTTTTAAAAATAACGCTTGTGGATAAATCTCTTCTTTTTCGGATAGTAGATCTTGAATAATTTCTAAATGTCTCTTCTTTTTGATTCCAGCGGAATAAAATTGATTTAATTGTTTACACTTTTTTTCTTCATCATTTTTCTTAAAAGATTCATATAATTCTTTATCATTTTTAAGATATTTATCATTTTTGGGATCAGCCCAAATATTTGTATAAAAATTTATTAATTTTTTGAAATTTCCCGCTTTATCTTTTCGATCTAAAATATATTCTTCAAAATTTTCGTTCATAATATTATTTTAATTGTTAAGAGATGAGAAAATTGAATAAATTTTATCTAAAACAAACAAAACCCAACAACTTAAATTAACTATAAATAAATCTTAGTTTTTATTATGAAAAAAATTAGGCGATTTTTTCGACTTGATTAACATTGAGTTCAACAGAAGTGGCGCGTCCGAAAATTAAAACTGAAATTTTAATTTTTTGCTTCTCGGAATCAAATTCTTCAACGACTCCGCTGAATGATTCGAATGGACCTTCTGTAATATTGAGAGTTTCACCAACTTCAAAATAGATATTTTTATTATCCGCTTCTTGTTCGGAAGTAAGTTTTAAAATGTCGAGCATTTTATCGTCGGCAACCGCTTGGGGAGTGTTTTTACCACCCAAAAATCCCATAACTTTTGGGATTGAATTAATTATGCCATAAGCTTCATTTGATAAATTGGCGTAAACAAAAACATAACCAGGGAAAAGTTTTTGCATTTCCTGAACTTTTTGTCCTTTTTTTATTTTAATTATTGGCTTAGCTGGAACGATAACTTCAGAGACGTCTTTGCTGATCGCCCCACCTCTCATTATCAATGTTTTGATGTCACCGGCAATTTTCTTTTCTTGCCCCGCCATTACATTTAAGATATACCATTTAAAATTATTCTGTTCCATATTATAAACCAAAAATTAGAAGTATGATTTTTGAAATCAAAAAATCAGCCAACAAAATTGTTAACGAAAAAATTACAATTGTTACCAAAGTTATAATTGTTGCGATGTAAGTTTCCTTCCATGAAGGGAAATGAAGTTTTTTAGATTCTTCAACTACATCTTTAAAAAAATTTATTATAAATTTCACAAATATATTAGAAATATTTTATTAAAAGTGGCAGGAGCGAGAGGAATCGAACCCCCAACCAACGGTTTTGGAGACCGCTACTCTACCAGTTGAGCTACGCTCCTAAAAAATTATTTTTTAGTTTTTTCCTCACTTTTAGTTTTGTCTTCTTTAAGCTTTTCTTCAAACTTATTATTTTCGGCTCTAGCCTTTTCATTGTCAAAAGTTGAATATTTAACTTTATAACAAATCGGATCAGCTAAAATACTTTCCGCTTTATCATTGGCTTTACAATATACAAAACCACGATCCAAAAATGGGTTAAGCATGGAAAGTGGATTTGGCGGAACCATAAAATCACCTTGTCTAACAGTGTTAAACCAACCTTCTTTTTTTTCAGAAACTGGAATACCGTGAGTTGAAGTGCAAGATGCCAAAGCAAATAAACAAAAGGCTAAAATAATTTTTTTCATTTTTTAATAACTATAATTTTTAAAAACTTTTTTAGTAAAATCGCGGAAAATAATTTAATTGTTTAAATTTATTTTCCGCAATCGAAACTTACTTAATAATTTTACTTACAACTCCTGCCCCTACTGTTCTGCCACCTTCACGGATAGCGAAACGAAGGCCTTCTTCCATGGCGATTGGAGCGATGAGTTCTACATTTAATTTAGTGTTATCTCCTGGCATAACCATTTCAACACCTTCTTGAAGAGTTACTGAACCAGTAACATCTGTAGTTCTGAAATAGAATTGTGGACGATAATTTTTGAAGAATGG
>JBIIBR010000086.1:0-5778 GCA_044239285.1 Rickettsiales bacterium
TGCATTCTGTTTAACAAAACTCATGCGTATAATTAGTTTATGTTTAATATTATGTTTTACCTCAACCAAAATAAATTATAAAACATTAATGTAAATGATTAATTAACTTTTTATACTATTTATAGTTATGAATTGATATTTTGGTAAAATGTCTCATTTAATTATTAATTTTTTGACGAAATTGGGTGAATGATTAAAAAATTATCGGCAAGAATTAGACGGCTATACTTTTACTAACACCTTCTTTTGTATCACTTATATTTATAACAGATTCCAAATCTCTAGGCGAAGTGCTTGCTGAGGCTCCCTCCGAACCGCTTGCTGAACTTACGGTTAAAGCTTTTTCTGCTTTAATTTTACGCCCCTCTTCTTCTAGAAAATTTTTAATTATTGGATTTTCTAGAAATGCTTTAACATGAAGAGTTGTTTTTTTTTGTTTTTGCGTCTCAATATTTGTAATATTATGACTTAAATCCCGATCTGACATGCCAGAATTTTTTGCCAATAAAATTGAATATTCGAAAGCATTTGAAATGGCCTCATCAAATTTAGTTATATCGCCATTTTCGGTTAAAAATAATTTTTTTAAGGCATCTTTTATGATTTGAGGATCTTCTTGGTTAAATTTAAAAATATCTATTGGAATTTCTTTTTTTTCGGGATCGCTATTTAAATGACTAGCTATTATTTGGGCATATTCTCTGATTTTTTCTGATTGAATGATTATATCGCTTCCTGGATATTTATCGCTCAAATCAGTTTCATTGGATAATCTAAAATCAATGATAAAAGGCTTTTCTTTTCTCTGTTCTAAACCACCATCAATAGTTTTTGTAGTAATTTTAAATCCAGTGTTTGAATAATTATGCTGAACATCTGCGTAAAATAATAAATTGATAGCAATTTCCGAGACACATCTATGAACACTATCTCTGTCTCTTTCTGGAATTTTATCAATTTTAGCTTTTTCAAGTTCATTATCTTGAAAAGAAATAGTTTTGTCTTGAGCATTTCCAACACTTCTAAATTTTAAATCCTCGGTGCAAATCATCAAAATGCCGATATGACTTACAAAAGCATCGCATTTTGGACCAATTTTTAGATTCTCATTCAATTTATAAAATGCTATTTCATTAAATTTTGATCCCAAGGATAATCCAACTCCATGAAGAGCAGGCTTAATATGATATTCCTTTTCATCATGAGTTATAATGTAATGATAATCGGCATTAATACCTTTTTCACTTTCAAGTTTTTTGATTTTAAGAGACTCTCTGTCAACTTTATGTTGTTGCGCAAACCAATCAACAATTTCAGATGTAAGACCTTCCTTATTATGCATAATAATGTTTTTTGCAGCTTCGTCAGAGATACTTACTGAATCAAGCACTCTGGATGGCACAACACCAACTCCAGCTTGAACAAAAGAATTTTCTATATTAGGCCCAACAATATTATCAGGGATACCTATTTTCAAATCTGGATTTAATGGGGTTCGAATTCGAGGAACTATGGGAATTCTAGGTTGTCGTGGATTTCTCATTTTGATAAAAATATATTAATAAATATTGTAAACAAATACTTATTAATATCCAAAAATTTAAAACCTTATCAAAAAATAATGTTCATAGAAAAATTAAAAATTATCTATCGTTTTGGAGCAATTTTTACTGATAATGAAGTGCTTAATTTATTATTTCTTAATCAGAAATGAGATTATTTTCGAGTGAATTTATAGTTTATTTATGAATAAAATAATTTATCTTTGGCAGTTTGACAGATTTGAAAAATGCGATTTGCCACGACTTCACTAGCATAATGATCGAAAATTTTTTCACAGCCTCGCTTCGCCATTTGCTTGGTTCCAACCTCATCGTTAATTAATTTTTCAATCGAATCCGCGATTAAAGTTGGAATTAATTTTTCATCACTAATATTTATTTTTAGTCCATTCAAACCATGATCAATAATTTCGTCGCAATTATAAGAATTTGAAGAAATTATTGGCGTTGAATAAAGCATGGCGTCAAGAATAGAATCATTTGGCAAACCTTTCACAATTGGCATTACGCAAATATCAATATTTTCAAAAAAATTTTTTTTATCATTTATGTAGCCAAGAATTTTGAAGTTTTTTTCCAATCTGAGTTCGGTGGATAATAAATTTAAATCATCTTCATAATCTCCCGAGCCAGCAATGGAATATTCGCAATCGATACCTCTAGAATGCAATACTACCATGGCTCGCAACACTTTATCAAAATTATTTCCCAAACTAATAATTCCCATTGAACCAATTTTTATCGGCTTGCCAAAAGCCTTTTTCTCAATAATTTTAAAATCCTTTTCAATATTAATAGAATTATTAATAACAAAGATATTTTCACGACTCTTGCCCGCCTCAATTAAATCTTTTATATCATAAGAGGTATTAACAATTATATAATCTGATTTTAGAAATTTGATTGGATTTTCGTTATTACAAATGGAAATTATTGGAAATGTTTTGGCTGAAAAAAATCGCGCCAACCTTACAAATAAAAAGGATTTATAAGAATGACAAATTGCAACTTCTGGCAAAAAATCTAAAAATTTTAACCATAATTGGATTATAAAATAAATTTTAGCAAATTTTTTTGAAGATAATTCTAAAACTTGACTCGAACCTTCGATTGAAGCTTCGCGGAAAAATTCATCAGCCTTAAAAACCGATAAAACTTCGGCACCCCTTTTGGTTAAATATAAAGCATAATCGATGAAGGATCGCTCAATATTTATCGCCCTATTTTCACTAGTTTTTTTCTGCGAATCAATTAAAATATTGGCGATTTTCATGAATCATTTGACTGCTTGAGTTGATTTGGGGTGTTTTTACGATATTTATCAATTTCATTTTTTGAAGATTCAAAGCGCACCAATTCTTTGCCAACCAATTTAATTCCCGAAGTAGCTTTAACTTTGGCAGGATTCACTTGCGAGCCTTTATATAATAATTCAAAATGTAAATGTGGACCAGTTGACCTGCCCGTGGTTCCAACATAAGCAACGACGTCGCCTTGTTTAACTTTAGAACCTTTGCGGAATTTTTTATTGAATCGACTGGCATGCCCATAGGCTGTTGCGTAATCATTGTTGTGCTTGATTTGTACATAATTTCCATAACCACCTTTGATTCCCATATAAATTATCGTTCCGGCGCCAGCCGCCAAAATTGGAGTTCCCGTCGAAGCCGCAAAATCAACGCCCTTATGCATTTTGGAATAGCCCAAAATTGGATGACGACGCATGCCGAAACCCGAAGAAACTCTAGCCCCGTTAATCGGAGTTCTTAAGAGTGATTTTCTCACCGAATTTCCTTTGGAATCAAAATATTCAACGCGATTATCAACCTTATGCATGTAAATTTCTATCTTGCGATTTTGAAGCATCAATGAAGAGTAAAGCACATTTCCGTCGCGAACTTTTTTACCATTTTCATCGTAAAAACTTTCAACCAACATTTCAAATTTATCACCACTATGAATATCGCGCTGGAAATCGACATCATAACCATAAAGATTAATCATATTCATCATTGAATTAGGTGAAATCCCTGACTCAACACCATCAACAAATAAACCACTTTTTATCACGCCAAAATATCTAGAATTATATCGCAATAATTTAATTTTTAATTCACGCGCGTCATATCCGCCATCATTCTTACGAGTGATAACAATATTTTCTTCAACCGAAGATGGAATGGTAACATTTGAAATAACCACCTTATTATTTTCTTTACTGTCGGGAGCTTCTTCGTTATTTTGCGAACGATAGGTAATTGAAATAACCGAACCAATATTAAGAGATTGAGAAAATTTAATTTTCTTTAAGGCATTTAAAATTGAAAACACATCCTGCTCTTGCGCCCCAACATCCGCAAGGATTTTGAGCAAAGTATCGCCATTTTTAATTTCATGATCAATGATTTGCTCATCTTCAAAATCAAAATTCAAAGTAGAGCCCGATAAAGAAATTTTTATCGATTTAGAAATTTTATCACGATGATTGGCAATTGATTTATTATTAATTGAAAAATAACCAAAATATTGATAAATTTTAAACGACAAAAACACCACAATAATAGTTAAAGAAATTGGCTTGAAAAGCCTATTTTCAATAATTTTATTGATGCTATCTAAGAAATATTTCTTTCGTTTTTTTGTGAGCCAACTTAATCTTTTCAATTGTTTTTTAGAAAATTAATTATTATTTGTAGAAATCAAAAAGTCTTTTATAGACAATAAAGTTTTTTTATGCTACAATTTTCTTTAAAAAATTAATTTACCTTTTTTTCTCAAGGTTTTATCAATGTTTAAAACAAGATATAAGTTATAAAAATTAAAATTAATCTAAAAAACAACACTCTCTTTAGTTAACAAATCTAAAAATTTTTTATAATTTAAGATTAATCGATTTTTTTATAAATAAATCAACAAAATCAGAGAAGTTTTTAAATTCATTTTAAACAATTTTTTAATTAAAAAAATTTATGAAAACAAAAAAGAATTCTAAAAAAGTTATAACAAAAAAAGCCTCTAAATCCACTCCAGTTAAGGCTAAAAAACCCATTAAAAAACCAGAAGCTAAAAAAATAATTGAGAAAAAAACCAAGAAAATTGTACAAACTTTAAAAAAACCTGCAAAAAAAATTGTTAAAGAAAAAAATATTTTGAAAAACAACAAAATCACTAAAAAAGCGCCAAAACAAATCAAAGAAAAAGCTTCTAAAAATAAAATTTCAGCAAAAAAACCTAATGTTCAAAAAGTAATAAAAAAATCTGAGGAAAAAAACAAAAAACCCGCGATTATTTCAAAGAAAAAACCGGCTGAAGCCAAGCCAAATAACTACTCAATTAATAGTTACGTAGTTTATCCATCACATGGGGTCGGTAAAATTATCGACATTGAAACAATCTCGGTAATGCAACAACAAGTTAGTTGCTACATGATTTATTTTGATAGAGAAAAATTAACTATTAAAATTCCAACCAATAAAGTTGAAAAATTTGGCATCCGTCCATTAGTTTCTAAAGAAAAAATGAATGAAGTTTTTTCAATTTTACGAAGTGGTGTTAAAAAAATGAAAGGCATGTGGTCAAGACGAGCCCAAGAATATGAAACAAAAATCAATTCCGGCGACATCATTATGCTCGCCGAAGTTTTGCGAGACTTAACTCGCGACATTGAAGATAGCGAAAGATCTTATAGCGAAAGAATCATTTATGAAACTGCAATTTTTCGTTTAGCTTGCGAATATTCGGCGATTTATGGCGTTACTTTCGAAATAGCGAAAGATAAAGTAACCATCACCGCCAAAGATAAACTCGAATCTGAATCAAAATCTTCGCCGAAAGATGATGATTTTGATGATTTTGATAAAATCAAAAAATCCGAAGATCCCGAAGAAGAGGATGAGGATGACGAGGAGGAGGAGGAAGAGGAAGATGATTTCAATTATGAATATAATGAAGATGATGATTTTGACGATGATGACGAAAAACCGCGTAAAAAAAAGAAATAATTTATGACGAATATTCTTGAATTATCAAATGTCACCAAAAGCTTTTCTCAAGCTGGACAAAAAATCGAAATAATAAAAAACGCTGATTTTTCAATTAAATCTTCTGAGTTTTTAAGTTTAATTGGTCCATCTGGGTCAGGCAAAACAACGCTTTTGCAAATTTGCGGAATGCTTGATAATCCAACATCAGGAACGGTTATAATTAATGGTAAAAA
>JBIIBR010000088.1:0-5744 GCA_044239285.1 Rickettsiales bacterium
TTAAGAGCGTCGCCATAATAAATATTGAAGCCTTTATTGCGTTGATTGGTGACGACGCGATGATTCGATTCGAGAATTAAATAATTAATATTTTTCTTGCGCAAAATATAAGAAACTATGCGTCCGACCCTAGAAAAACCTATAACAATGATATGTTTTGAAATTTGTCCAATCTCTCTTTTTATTTTATTATCGCGCAAAATTTCTTTGGTATAAAGATAAGATTTAGTTTTGCGTCCTATCGTTGCGAGTATTGGAGTTAGAGCCATTGTAAGCGTAACTGTTGTCATTAAAAATTGCGATAAATTGCTACTTATAAAATTTTGTTGAACGGCAATTAAGAAAACTATAAAGGCAAATTCCCCTCCTTGAGAGAGTAATAGCCCCGTATGAATAGCGGGAGCGAAAGGAAATTTAAAAACGCGACATAAACCAATTATTATTGAGGCTTTGATAAAAATAATTCCGAGCGAAGCTAGGATTATGTAGGGGAAACTTTTCATTAAAACATCGAAATCAAAAGACATGCCGATGGTCATAAAAAATAATCCAAGCAAAATTGCTTTGAGTGATAAAATTTCCTCCTCAACGCGATAGCGGTATTCGGTCTCGGCGACTAGAAGACCAGCTACGAAGGCGCCAAGTGCAAATGACATTCCTAAGTGATTGGTAATGTAGGCTGAGCCTAAAACTACGATTAAAGTAAGGCTTAAAAATAAAACATCGCTTTGCGATTTGGCGATCATGCGATAAATTGGGCGGATGCAAATGCGCCCAAGTGCAAAAATTATTGCCATGGCGATAGTGGCGTCGGCTAAGGCTCCGCCAAGAGCGTGAGCAATATTTAAATCGGTGTTTTTTAAAATTGGAAGCAAAACTAAAATTGGAATTACCGCCAAATCTTGCATTAATAAAATTGAAAAAGCTAAACGTCCGACTCGCGTTGATTTCTCGGCGTTTTCGGCGATAACTTGCATAACAATTGCAGTTGAAGACATCGACAAAGCGCTTCCAATAATGATCGCAGTCTCATTCGACATGTTAAAAAAGAATTTGCAAATTAGGAAAATTAAAAAAGAAGTAAGAACAACTTGTAACCCGCCAAAACCCAAGACGTATTTTTTCATACTTAATAAGCGCGCGAAAGTGAGTTCAAGCCCAATCGAAAAAAGCATAAAAACAATGCCGAGTTCGGCGATTGATTTGGTGGTTTCGATGCTTGATACGATGCCGAGTCCAAATGGTCCAATTGTAGTACCAGCGACTACATAACCAAGGGCAGGACTTAATCCAATTTCTTGGAAAATAATCACCACAAAAACTGAAGCAACGAGCAAAATTAAAATATCACGTAAATATGAAATATCGTGCATTTATTTTTTATAATAATTGGTTTATGAATTTTTTTTTGTAATTTTGAAAAAATCTTTTTAATAATAAATTTTTAGTATTAAGATTTTGATATAAACTAACATTTAAAATAAAAAAAACTACAAAAAAATGACAATTCTTTGCGATAAATCGATTGCTGAACTTGCTAATAATCATAAAATGATTGAGCCTTTTGTTTCTAAGCAGGTGAGGGCGGACGATAAGGGTGATAAAATTATTTCTTACGGAAATTCTTCTTATGGTTATGACGCCAGAGTTTCAAATGAATTTAAAATATTTACCAATATTGATTCGGCAATTGTTGATCCTAAAAACTTTTCAGAAAATAGTTTTGTAAATCGTCAAACCGATGTTTGCATAATTCCGCCAAATAGCTTCGCTCTAGCGCGAACCGTTGAATATTTTCGAATACCAAATGATATTTTAGTAGTTTGTGTTGGTAAATCAACTTATGCGCGATGCGGAATTATTGTCAATGTGACGCCACTTGAACCAGGTTGGGAAGGGCATGTAACTCTTGAGTTTTCAAATACGACGCCACTTCCAGCTAAAATTTATGCTTATGAAGGCGCTTGTCAATTTTTATTTTTTAAAGGCGACAAACCTTGTGAAATTTCATATGATAAGCGTCAAGGAAAATATATGAAACAGACGGGAGTTACTTTGCCAAAAGTATAAAATTTATTATGAAAAACCACAAAATTAATTTAATTTTTATATTATTATTCACTCTACAAAACCAAGCGTTCGGGCAAGATAATCCGCTGGCAAGACAAGAAAATTACGATACAATTTACCCAATCAATCCGAACGTTGCTGAATTTAATGATGTTTATAAAAACAACAATAAAGAGCAATTTTTAGAAGATAAATTATCGCCTTTTCAAGCAAAAAATCCAACGCCTTCAAGGCTTTTCACTGCAGATTTATCAATGCCCGATAATTTCGGCACCACCAATAATTTAGCAAAAAAAGCTGGCTCATTTTATCGAGCATATGGTGAAATTGTTTATGTTCAAGGCACTCTCACCGACTCCTTTGGAGTGCCAATTCACAATGCGGTAATTGAGGTTTGGCAAACTAATTCGGCGGGAAAATATCACACGCTTCTTGAGTCGGGAAGTGGTTATGTTGATAAATTTTTTAATATGTCGGGGCGAGCGGTTTCTGATAATTTGGGTAATTATCATTTTATCACAATCATGCCGGGAGCAACTGCAGGAAGGGCTCCCCATGTTAATATGAATGTTTATCATCCACGTTTTGGCAAGCTGGAAACCGAAATGTATTTTGTTAATCATCCTTATAATTTTACTGATTATCAATATTTAACTTATAGCGAAGAAGAGCGTAAAATGTTGACGGCCGACGTTAGAAATACCGATATTTTAAATCCAAATTCAATAAAATTAGCAACGTTTAACATTACTCTTAAGGGCATTCATCAATATAAAAAATTCTAAATATAATCTAAAAATTTTAATCATGAAATCACAAAGACAACTGCAAATTGGCGAAAATATTAAAAGAATTATGTCGGAGATTTTTTTGCAAGAAGATTTTTCAGTGATAATGAATAATATTATAACAGTCATTGAGGCTGATGTTTCGCCCGATGCAAAAAATGTAAAAATTTTCGTTGATATACTTGGCGATTCGACAAAGCATAAACAAATTTTTGATAAAATTTGCGCTTTTGCTCCACATTTTCGTTATGAATTAGCCAAAAAAATTAATCTCAGAATTATTCCAGAAATTACTTTCATTCACGATAAAACATTTCAAAATGCTACCGCAATTGAAGCCTTGATTAGTCAAGAGGCGCAATATTTTTTAGATCCAAAAAATTCTTTAGTAAATAATAAAAATGATGCAAAAAAATCGAGAAAATCGAAAGATAATTCAAGTGAAATAAAGAAAAAATCGGGAAGAAAAAAATCATGAAAAATATCGCAATTTTCGGCTCCACCGGTTCGATTGGTAAAAACACCGTCGCCGTAATAAAAAATGCCCCAGAAAAATTTAAAGTTAAAATTTTAGTTGCTAGAAATGATGTTAAAACCCTTATTTCTCAAGCTTTAGAGCTCCGACCAGAATTTGTGGTAATTGAAAATTCACAACATTTTTTAGAGTTAAAAAACGCTTTAAAAGATTTAAAAAATTGCCAAATTTTTTGCGGAACCGAAGCGATTTTGGATGTGGCAAAAATTCATTGTGATTTAATGATTTCGGCAATTGTCGGTTCGGCGGGAATGCTTCCAACTCTAAATGCTATTCGTGCTAAAACTAATATTGCTTTGGCGAATAAAGAATCGTTAGTTTGTGCTGGAAATTTTTTAAATGAAGAAGCGAAAAAAATGGGCGTAACCATTGTTCCGATTGATTCCGAGCATAATGCAATTTTTCAAATTTTCGAAAATGATAATTTAAATTTAATCGAAGAAATTATTTTAACCGCTTCGGGCGGACCATTTTTTCATTCAAATAAAAATTTTGCGGAGATTGGCGTTGCCGAAGCTTTAAAACATCCAAATTGGCAAATGGGCGCCAAAATTTCAATCGATTCTGCGACCATGATGAATAAGGGTTTGGAAATGATCGAAGCTTTTTATTTATTTCCAATTGCTAAAAAACAAATTCAAATTTTGGTGCATCCGCAATCAATAATTCATGGAATTGTTAATTATGGCGATGGCTCAACGCTTGCGATGATGAGCTTGCCCGACATGCAAGTCCCAATTTCGCACGCTATAAATTATCCACTCCGCATGAAAATTAATCATCAAAAACTTGATTTGGCTAAATTACAAAAACTTGAATTTTTCGAAGTTGATGAAAAAAAATTTCCAGTGATAAAAATATGTCGCGAGGTCTTGGATGTTGAGGGCAACGCTCCCGCCATTCTTAACGCCAGCAATGAAATTGCGGTGGAAAAATTCTTAAATTCACAAATTACTTTTGATAAAATTCCGCACATTGTTTTTGAGACTTTGAATAAAATTCCTTACAAAAAACTTGATTCGATTGAAGAGGTGTTGTTAAATGATAAATTAGCCCGCGATTTCGCAACAAATATAACAATTTAACACCAAATTTATGTCTATTATTCAAATCATTTTACATAATTTATTTTCCTTCGTCGCAATAATTTCTTTAATAGTTTTTATTCATGAATTCGGTCATTTCATCGTCGCGCGTTGGTGCGGAGTTAAAATTGAAGAATTTGCGATTGGCTTTGGAAAAAAAATTTTTGGCTTTCGTGATAAAAAAGGAACCGAGTGGAAATTTTGTGTTTTGCCTTTCGGCGGTTATGTCAAGATGTATGGCGACAAAAACGGTGCTTCGATTCCCGATGTAGAATTAATCAAACAAATGTCGGCGCATGAGCGTAAAATTTCTTTTTTAGGCAAAAATGTTTATCAGCGAATCGCTATTGTCGGCGCCGGTCCCGTCGCTAATTTTATTTTAGCAATCTTTATTTTTACTTGCCTTTTTAAAATTAACGGCATCGCACAAATTGAGCCTGTTGTGAGTGAGATTGTTGAGAATAGTGCATCTTTTGAAGCGGGAATCAAAAAAGGCGATAGAATTTTAGCAATTGATAATGTCGAAATCGAAGATTTTCAAAAAATGAGAAACATTGTTGTCACTGGCTTGGAGAAGGATTTGAATTTTAAAATTCAACGCAATGAAGAAGAATTAAACATTAAAATTTCGCCAAAAATTATTCCGCAAAAAGATATGTTTGGCGATGAAATAAAAATTCGTTCGATAGGTTTAATCGCTGAAAATGTAATCAAAAAAGAATTATCGCTAATCGAAAGTTTTGCCGAAGCCAATAAAGAAACTTTTGATATTTCAAAATCAATTCTTAAAACTTTGGGTCAACTTATTACTGGACAACGTTCGGTTAAGGAACTGGGCGGACCAGTCAAAATTGCCAAATATTCGGGTAAAACCGTCGAGCAGGGATTGGTTGTGGTTGCGTGGTTTATGGCGATGATTTCAATTAATCTTGGCGTGATGAATTTATTGCCAATTCCAGTGCTTGACGGCGGGCATTTATTTTATTATTTGTTTGAGGCAATTAAAGGCAAACCGCTTTCACAAAAAGTTCAAACTTACGGCTATAATTTTGGCTTGGCTTTAGTTTTAAGTTTAATGGTTTTCACTACTTTGAACGATATTTTTCAATTGCTTTACTAAAAATTTTTCCTTCTTCAGTATTTTTAATCAAAGATTTATTAAATTTTCATTTTTTATTTTAAAAAATAGCCTCAAGAGTAAAGGTGAAATAGCTTTCTTAATTTGATTCAATAATAAATTTAACTACCAAAATTACCCAACTTTCC
>JBIIBR010000089.1:0-5741 GCA_044239285.1 Rickettsiales bacterium
AATTTACAATTTACTCAATATTTTTGCAGTTTTTGCCAAAAAAACTCCGCAAGAAATTGCTCTAGAATATGAAAATTCAGGTTATGGAAAATTTAAACAAGATCTGGCAGACCTTTTAATATCAAGACTTCAGCCCATCTCAACAAAAATTACTCAACTCCTTAATGATAAAATTTATTTACAAAAAATTTTACAAGAAGGTAGGTTTTATGCCAAGCAAATCGCTTCTAAAACTAAAGATGATGTTTATAAAATAATTGGACTTAACTAGACTATGAACTCAATCCCAGCAAATCTCGAACACGAAATTTTAAAACTTAAAAAACAGCGTAATGCCGTAATTTTGGCGCATTTTTATCAAGATTCTGAGATTCAAGATATCGCGGATTTCGTCGGCGACTCGCTCGATTTATCGCGTCAAGCTTCCAAAACTAATGCCGATGAAATTATTTTTTGTGGCGTAAAATTTATGGCGGAAGTTGCCAAAATTTTATCACCGCAAAAAAAAGTTTTAATTCCCGATTTCAAAGCGGGCTGTAGTCTCGAAGACTCATGCAAACCTCGCGATTTTGCTGAATTTCGCAAAATTCATCCAAATGCAATTGCGATTACTTACATCAATTGCTCCGCCGAAATCAAGGCTTTGTCCGACATTATCGTCACTTCAACTAACGCCAAAAAAATTATCGAACAACTTCCACGCGATCAAGAAATTATTTTTGCACCAGACCAGCATTTGGGAAGATTCATTGAAAAGCAAACGGGACGTAAGATGATTTTGTGGAATGGCAGTTGCATTGTTCACGAACAATTTAGTGAAAAAGAATTAGTTAAGCTCATAACAAACCATCCGCAAGCCTTGGTAATCGCTCATCCCGAATGTCCAGAAGCCTTGTTAAAATATGCCAATCACATCGGTTCGACTTCGTCTTTGATTGATTTCGCCAAGAAAAATCAAGGCTTGGAATTCATTGTTTTGACTGAACCGCATATTATTCACCAAATGAAAAAAATTAATCCGCTCGGGAAATTTTATGATTGTCCATTCATTAACACTTCAGGCTGTAGTTCTTGCAATAATTGCCCTTATATGCAATTAAATAATTTAGAAAAATTATATGAAGTGATGAAATATGGTAATTCGGCAAAATTTGGTGGCGAGATTGAATTGTCGGAAAGCTTGATAATAAAGGCGCGTCAGCCTTTAGTTAAAATGTTAGAAATGTCGTAAATTTGAAAATTATGGAAATTATTCTTGCAAAACCGCGTGGATTCTGCGCTGGAGTCACTCGCGCCATTGAAACCGTCGAAAAAGCCATTCAAAAATTCGGCACGCCCGTTTATGTTCGCCACGAAATCGTTCACAATAAATTTGTGGTTGAATCTTTACGCAAAAAAGGCGCGATTTTTGTCAATGAGGTTGAGCAAATACCAGTCGGCGCCATCACCATTTTTTCGGCGCATGGCGTTTCCGATAAGGTTGAAGATGACGCCCTGAATCGAGGATTAGACGTCATCGACGCCACTTGTCCTTTAGTGAGTAAAGTTCATCGCGAAGCCAAAAAATATGAAGAAGAAGATTATGAAATTATTTTGATTGGGCATCGCGGACACCCTGAAGTTGAAGGCACGAGTGGGCGCGTCAAAAAGCCAGTTATTTTGGTGACGAATGAAGATGACGCACGCAATATTGAAATTCAAAATCCGCAAAAAATTGCTTATGTTTCGCAAACCACTTTGAGCGTTGACGACACTAAAAAAATCGTCGAAATTTTAGAAAATCGCTTTCCAACTTTGCAAAAAGGTTTGGCGACGAAAGATATTTGTTATGCGACGCAAAACCGCCAAGATGCGGTGCGTGATTTGTGTAAAATTGTTGATATTTTGTTGGTGATTGGGGCGCAAAATTCATCAAATTCCAATCGCTTGCGTGATTTAGGCGAAGAGTCGGGACTTAAATCTTATTTAATAAATGGCGCGCAAGATATTGAAGAAAAATGGTTCGAAAATGTTGAAAAAATCGGGCTAACGGCTGGGGCTTCAGCACCTGAAGTTCTAGTGCAAGAAGTGATTTTAAAAATCAAAGAAATTTCCCAAAAAGAAGTCGGAGTTTTCGACATGAATGGCATCGAAGAAAACACTTTTTTCATTTTGCCAAAGAAGGTGAGGAAGTAAAAAAAGGTACCAAGTTACTTTTTTCAATTTTAATCGCTAAATCAAATCCAAGAGAAAAAGATAAAATAATTGGATTAATCATAAACTTAATTAATGAACGAAAATGAGTAGATATTTTTTTAATTTAGTATTTTAATTAAAAATTATTGGTAACTAAATTTATTATAAAATGAAAATCATTAAATCGGATTTGCTTTCCGCGGTTGAAAAGGGTGTTATTAACGAAAATCAGGCGCAAGAATTATGGGAATATTTTGAATCGTCAAAACTTAATCAACCCAAATTTCAACTATCGCATATTTTATATAATTTGGGCGGATTTTTAATTTTAGCTTCGATGTTATGGTTTTTTAGAAAATATTGGTCGAATGGAGGTTCGGCGATAATGTTTTTTTCATCAGTTTTTGCTATATCTTGTTTGGTAACTGGAAATACTTTGTCGCATAAAAAAGATTTTAAAATACCCGCGGAAATACTGATTTCATTGGCTGTATACTTTGTTCCATTATTTATTCATGGTTTTCAATTATATAATGGTTTAGAAGATACAATTTATATAGAGTTGGGAGCGATTATTGCTTCTGTATTGGCTTTAAGATATTATAAATTCCCTTTTTTAGTGTTTCCATTGGCTTCAAGTTTGTGGTGGTTGGTAATACATTATTTTTTGTTGAATTTTGACAACAAAATTAATTCTACCGATGAAAAAATTGTTTCATGTATTATTGGACTTATTACCCTAATTATATCTTATTTTGTTGATAGAAAATATAAGGAATTTGATTTTGCTTTTTGGGGATATTTAGTGGGAATAATTTCGATTTGGGGAGTGTTAATCTCTGATTTTCTAGAATTCTATTATTTAGTCTTGAATATTTTCTTTATGATTATTTCCATCTATCTGCGAAGAAAAGTATTTTTTGCCTTCGGAGTAATTGGCGCTTTTGGTCAATTAGCTCATTCATTTTATGTGATTTTTAAAGGATCTTTTATGTTGCCATTGGCGGTCGCAATAATTGGTTTTTTAATAATATTTTTAGGAATAAAATATCAAAGAAATCGACAAAAAATTGAAGCTTTTGTGGAAAATTTATTTCCGCGATTTTTATTAAAATGGCGTCCCGAAGAAAGAGTTTAATAAGATTAATTGCTAGTTAATTCGGTACTATACCATTTCCAATAAAAAAGTATCACTTAAGAACTATTAATTAAGCTTAATCTTTTTGGCTAAAAATCTCTTAAAAGTTGGTCGTGCTTACGCATCGATGAGAAAATATTTTGCTTAATTTAAATTTTTTGCTGGAAATAGTATTGCTAATAAATGTATTATTTTTATTGTATTTGATAAATATCAAAAAAATTAAATTTTTTTTCATGATGGACTTAAAAATTGCCAATCGAATCGAAGATATCCAAAAAATTGCAATTTTTGCTCAATTAACAAATGATCAATTTTTGACGATTCTCAAAGATGCCAAAATTATCAAGCTAAAAAAAGATCAAATTTTATTTTCGCAAGAACAAAAAGTTGATAATTTTTATATTGTTTTAGACGGATTAGTGAAGCTTTCAAGGCTTAATTCTAAAGGAGTCGAGGCGATTATAAAAATTATTGATAAGGGATGTTTAAGCGATATTTTTAGCGATAATTTTTCCTTGTCGGCGACGGCGATAAAAAACACTAATTTATTAACAATCCCGATTGATATTTTTAAAAATTATGCCGAAAAAAATTACAATTTGATGCATAATATTTTATTGGAAATATCGGCGCAAAATGATGATTTAGTAAATCAATTAAGTAATTTAAAAATCGATGATAATAAAGAAAAAATCGGACAATTTTTGTTGAAAAATTCCTTAAAAAAAAGCAAAAAAAATAGCGATATTGAATTGGAATTTAGTAAAAGTGAAATCGCATCTTATTTAGGAATGAGGCTTGAAACTTTTTCGAGAATTTTGCATCAATTAAAAATCGAAGAGAAATTTTCTGTAAAAAAAAATAAAATTATTCTTACTCAAGAAAATACTCTATGTTCTTACTGTAACAAGGAAATTTCTGCAAATTGCGATATGAAAAATTGCAATTTTTGTTCCCAAAAAAACTAACAAATAAAAATCTTATATATTTTAAAAATATTTAAGATAATAATTTCAAAAATCTTAAAAACCTCAATTTAAATTTATATGATCAAAGCCAAAGGAATCGCTACTAAAGCACCGCAAGACCCGCTCGCGCCATTTTCATTTGAAAGAAGAAATCCCAAAGAACATGATGTTGTAATCGATATTAAATATTGTGGAATTTGCCATTCTGATATTCATCAGGCGCGAAATGAATGGGGACATTCAACTTATCCAATGGTCCCAGGGCATGAAATTGCTGGCGTAGTGCGACAAGTCGGCGATAAAGTTACCAAATATAAAGTTGGCGATCATGTTGGAGTTGGTTGTTTTGTTGATTCATGTCGCACTTGCTCAAGCTGTAAGCAAGATTTAGATAATTATTGTTTGGAAGGTCACACCATGACTTATAATTCGCTGGAGCGCGATGGCTCTTTGATCACGATGGGTGGCTATTCCGACGTGATTGTGGTCGATGAAAATTATGTTTTAAAAATTCCCAATTCAATTCCACTCGATAAGGCGGCGCCACTTTTATGTGCGGGTATTACATTATATTCGCCATTAATGCATTGGAAGGCGGGTCCAAATAAAAAAGTTGGAATTTTGGGCATGGGCGGACTTGGTCATATGGGCGTTAAAATTGGCGTGGCTCTAGGTGCCGAGATTACGGTTCTTAGTCATTCTGATAAAAAGAAAGATGATGCCATGAAAATGGGAGCGCATAATTTTGTAGCAACCAAAGATCCCGAAAATCTTAAAAAATATGCCGGATATTTTGATTTAATTATCAATACGGTTTCCTCGGCGGACATCAATATGATGGACTATTTTAATCTCCTTAAACTCGATGCAACTTTGGTGGCTCTCGGCGCGCCGGAAATGCCTTTATCGATTAGTCCATTTCCATTGATTTTAATGCGTCGTAATTACGCTGGATCGGTAATCGGTGGAATTAAAGAAACGCAAGAAATGTTGGATTTTTGCGCGAAACATAATATTGTTCCTGAAATTGAAGTGATTGACTCGAGCCAAGTAAATCAAGCCTATGAGCGCATTTTAAAAAGCGATGTTCGCTATCGTTTCGTGATTGATATGGCGACATTAAATTAAATTTTTTAGTAAATTTAAAAAAACTTAAAGCGTTACCAAGCCCTTTAAATAGAGAGTTATGTGCCAATTTTATTTTAACATTTTTTTCTTCAATTTTTATATTATTTTAAAAAAATGATAAAATATCTTCATAGGTTAAAAATTATTTTCTTAAAATTGTTATTTTAAGAAAATAATTCTATCAAAAAATGCAAAATTTATTCTAAATTTTTATGATTTTTGTATTTTTTTTGACTTTTGTCAATTTTTTAAAAGTTCCAAATACAGCCCCAATTATAGATATTAATGAATAATTAAAACGTTATTAATTAACATATTTTGATTTTATT
>JBIIBR010000090.1:0-5730 GCA_044239285.1 Rickettsiales bacterium
GGGCATGAAAAATTTCAAGAAAATTTTGGCAATGAAAAAATTATTGATAAACAAAAATTGTTGCGAGCCTGCGAAGTTTTTTTACAAACCGGAAAAAAAATTGAATTTTTTCAACAGCAACCGAAAAAAAAACTTTTGGAAAATTATCAATTTATTCATTTAAATTTAAATCCTTCGCGTCAAGAAATTTATAAAAATTGTGACGAAAGATTCGTAAAAATGTTGCAAAATAATGCCATAAATGAAGTGAAAAATTATTTAAAAAATAATAATGATTTAAATTCTCCAATCGTTAATACTCTAGGTTTCAAAGAGATTTTGGAATTTTTAAATAAAAAAATTTCTCGTGAAGAAATGCAAAAGCTTGCATCGCAAAAAACACGTAATTATGCTAAAAGACAACTTACTTGGTTTCGTCATCAATTTGAGGAAATTTTGTTTTTTGAAACTCAACAAAAAATTTTAGAACATCTAAAAAATATCGATTTATCATGAAATATAGCGATTCGGGAATTGTAATTAATGTAAAAAAATATGGCGAAAAATCGGCGATTCTCAAAGTTTTTAGCGAGAATTACGGCGTTTATCGTGGCTTTGTCAAATATGTTTCTTCGAAAAAAAATAATGCCATTTTGCAAATAGGAAATTTGATTACCTTTGATTACGCATCGAGGCTTGAAGATGGTTTGGGGAGTTTTTTAAATTTTGATTTGGCGGAAAATAATTGCTCAAGATTTATGCTTGATAAATTGCGAACAAATTGTGCAAAGTCAATAATATCAATGATTGACGATTATTTTTTAGAACGCGAATCATTTGAATTTTTATATAAAAATTGTTTAGAATTTTTACAAAATTTGGGCGATGATCGCATTTCGAATCAACAAATTATTGCCAATTATATAAAATTAGAATTGATGATTCTCGAATGCCTCGGTTACGGTATTGATTTTTCTTGTTGCGTCGTCACTAATTCGCGAGTAAATTTGGCTTTCGTTTCACCTAAATCAGCGCACGCGGTTTCGAAGGAGGCGGGTGAAAAATATTCGCATAAACTTCTTAAATTACCCAATTTTTTGCTCGAAGAAAAAAATGAAAATATTGAAGATATTCAATTGATCGATGGTCTAAAATTAAGTGGATTTTTCTTAAAAAAATTTTTATTTCTCGATGATTTTGACAAAAGCAAACAACAAAATTCTCTTTACCGCAACAATATAATCAATGATTTGCGACTCATATCGAGTTAAGTTTAATTTTAGCAAATCAATTCAAAAGTGCCGTTTTGAGTGTTGAAAGCGTAAATGTCGCCAGTTTCAACATCAAATTGCCAACCAAAAATTTTCAATTTATTTTTTGACAAACGTTCTTTGATATAAGGGTAAGTAAGAAGATTATTTAACGAGATAACCAAAGATTCTTTTTCAAAAGCCGATTCTTGCTCTTCGATAGTTTTGTCTTTGAGTTGTTTTTTAACGACTTCGCGTGCTTCGGAAGCGATTGAAAGCCAAGTTTTCATGGTATCGGAAACCTTGCCTTTGAAAGCAACGAAATCATCCGACATAATTAATTTAGTGCTGGTGCATCGAGCGTTATTTAGCACTAAAATACTTTCGACACCAAGATTAACAACGGCATATTCCAGAGCCGATAAAATACCACTGATTCCTTCTGTTTTATATTTCGGAACCATACCACCAATATTATTCAAAATAAAAAATTCTCCCGGATTTGCCGAAAAAATTTCAGATGGAGAAATTGGTAAATCGCATGAGGAAATTACTAGAGTTGAAGGTTTTTGTTGTTGGTCAAGAAAGTGTCGAATGACATCACGTTTTCTTTCGAAAGTAGTAACTTTAAAGGAGCGAAAGCCTGAAACTAAACGGTTTAAATCGGTCATAGTGTTAAAAAATTTGATTGTAAAATTAGGTGTTAAAACTCTATTTATTTTTTAAAAAATCGCAAGTAAAAATATATATTTCGATTATAATCTTTTCTTGATTGAAAATAAAATCTAAAATATAATCGACAATCTTTTTTTAAAAAAATAATATAATATTTTGAGCACACAAAAATTTAAAATACATTCTAAATATAAGCCAGCAGGCGATCAGCCCCAAGCGATTAAAAAATTAGTGGCGGGATTAAATGCCAAAAAAAATGATCAAATTTTGCTGGGAATTACGGGCTCGGGGAAAACTTTTACCATGGCGAATATTATCGAGCAAACACAGCGTCCGACTTTGATAATGGCTCATAATAAAACTTTGGCGGCACAACTTTACGGCGAAATGAAAGAATTTTTTCCTGAAAATGAAATTGGTTATTTCGTTTCATTTTATGATTATTATCAGCCCGAAGCTTACGTCGCTAAGACCGATACTTTTATTGAAAAAGATAGCTCGATCAATGAACAAATCGACAGGCTTCGCCACAATGCCACGCGATCTCTTTTTGAAAGACGCGATACCATAATTATTGCTTCGGTTTCTTGTATTTATGGTATTGGATCGCCTCAATATTATTCGCAAATGGTGCTTCGTTTAAAAGTTGGCGAACATATTAATCGCCAAAAATTAATAATGCGATTGGTTGACATGCAATATACTCGCAATGATTTTGATTTTGAAAGATGTAATTTTCGTGTCCAAGGCGATGTCGTCGATGTATTCCCGTCGCACCTTGATGATAAAGCGTGGAGACTCTCAATGTTTGGCGATGAAATTGATGAAATTACCGAATTTGATCCGCTTACGGGCGAGACTTTTGGCAAAATTGATAATGTGTCGATTTATCCTTCTTCGCATTATGTGGCACCCGCCGAGATTGTGCAAAAAGCTTTAGCAAATATTAAAAATGATTTAAATTTGCGTTTGCTCGAATTGGAAAAAGCCGGCAAAATCGTTGAAATGCAAAGGCTAAATCAACGCGCAACTTACGATATGGAATTGATGGTTTCGCTCGGAAGTTGTAAAGGAATTGAAAATTATTCACGCTATTTGACGGGCAGGGAAGAGGGCTCGCCACCGCCAACTCTTTTTGAATATTTACCGCCCGACGCTTTACTTTTTGTTGATGAAAGTCACGTTTCGGTTCCGCAAATCGATGGTATGTCGAAGGGAGATTTTGCGCGCAAATCAGTTTTGGTTGAGCATGGTTTTCGTTTGCCGAGCGCTCTCGATAATCGTCCGTTAAAATTCGCCGAATGGGAAAATTTTAAGCCACAAACAATTTACGTTTCGGCAACTCCGAGTAAGTATGAATTGCAAAAAACTGATGGCGAAATTATTGAACAAATTATTCGTCCAACGGGCCTTCTTGATCCAGTTTGCGAAATTCGCAGTGCTAAAAATCAAATTGCCGATTTAATCGAAGAAGTAAAAAAAACTCGTGAAAAAGGTTTTAGAACTTTGGTGACAACGCTTACCAAAAAAATGGCGGAAGATTTGGCGGATTATTTTTCTGACGTTGGAATAAATGTGGTTTACATGCATTCCGATGTTGATACTCTTGACCGTATTGAAATTATTCAAAATTTACGTCGTGGCAAACATGATTGCTTGATTGGCGTAAATTTATTGCGAGAAGGTTTAGATATTCCTGAATGTGCTTTGGTAGCGATTCTTGATGCCGATAAGGAGGGATTTTTACGCAACGAAACTTCACTAATTCAAACCATTGGACGTGCGGCCCGAAATTCGGAAAGCAAAGTAATTTTATATGCCGATAAAGAAACTAAATCGATTGTTAAAGCGTTGGCGGAAACGTCGCGAAGACGCTCAATCCAAATCGAATATAACAAGAAACACAACATTACCCCAACCACAACCTTCAAATCAATTTCCTCATCTTTGGAAAATCTTTATAGCAAAAAGAAAGACGAAAATTCTCGAAAAATTGTTAAAAATATGAAGAAAGAAGATATTGATCAGATGAAAAGAGAGATGCTCGAGGCTGCTACCGAGCTTGATTTCGAAAAGGCGGCGACCCTTCGAGATCAAATCAAGAGTTATGAAAAAATCATGCTCTTATAATTAAGAAGCTTTATTTATTCTTTTTTTACGAGTTTTTACTTCCCCAACTTTTTTGTCAGGTTTTTCATAAAAATTATTGTTCACCAAAAAAACCTCTAAAGATTTTCTGACTAAATAATTTTTACTTCTGTCGAGTGCTGAAGCAGATTTTTCGAGCGAAACGAATAGATCAGAAGGCATTGATATTGTTAAGTTTTTAGATTTAATGTCCATATATTTAAATTAATTAAAAGTTGATAATGTTTATTTGGCAATAACTAAATTAATTATAAATATATAATAAATCTAATTAAACAATATTACAAAATAAAAATATTTTAATATTGTTCTAAAATAATACAATTATTTAAAACTTATCAACAAATTTAAGCATAAACAGAGAAAAACAACCATTGACAACTTTTGTTGCAAAATAAATTTAAGCATTTTTAAATTAATAAAAAATAGTTTTAAATAATTCTGTAACCTAGGAAATAATGGCTTGAAGTGGCAAAATATCGAAACAAAAACAACAATAATTTTGTCTAATCAGTTTTAAAATTAAATGTAAAGAGAAAATTTTCAAAAATTTTTTAATTTAAAAATCGTTGAAAATTTTTAAACAAGAAAAGATTTGAATTTTTTTATAAATGATTTTATAATTAATAGACATCGAGTATTTTTTAAAAATTTTTAAAAATATTATCCAAATCTTCAAGGCGGAGTAGCTCAGTTGGTAGAGCAGCGGGATCATAATCCGCGTGTCGGGGGTTCAATTCCCTCCTCCGCTACCATATTCTTTATTTGCCTGAATTTAATTTTGTAAAAATATTATAATTGTATTTTATAAATAAATTAACTTGAAAAAAAATTAATTTAGTTATTAAGTTGAAAATATAAAATTACATCACCAACAAATAAAACCCACGCCAATGTTAAATAAAAATCTCGAAGAAAATCAAATAATAATAGCTTTACAAGAAGTTAAGGATGCCATGAAGAGCAGTTGTGAATCCGCAAATGTATTGGATGAAAAAACTCATAGTGTGATTAAAGTTATTCTCTCAATTATTTTTGGATTATCAGTTGTTATTTTTATTTATGATAGCTCGAGTCAAATATTATGGCCAGCTTGTATTTTGATGTTTGGTGCCTTTGTTTCTTTAATAATTTTGTGCTTTGGATATACAGCTGGAAAATATCATTTATATGGTGATTTAATGAATGATATAGAAAAAGAAGATTTTTATTATCACGATTATAAGGGGATGCTAATATATTTAATCAAAACTTATCAAATAAAAATTGAAGGTAATGCCAAAATTAACGCTATCAAGGGAGCTTTAGTTAATTGGTCTATAATTACCGCAATATTTTTTGCTATTGTTGCGGTAGTTACATATTTTTGCCTATAATTTTTATAAAGACTTCGTATCTGTTGGAAGTGGGGGAAATTTAATTGGCGGTGGCGTAATGCTCCCTTGATTAACAGGGCTAGTAGAACTAATATTGATCATAAAAATTTACTTTGGGTTATCGTTAAAATGTCCTTGGGATAGGATTTTATTGAATGAATTGTAAAATATTGTTATTTTTATGTCGAGCGATAATTGCTAAAAATATTGATTAAGTATATCGCTAAAATTGAAAATAATGTTTTTGATTTATTATTTAAATACATCTTTTTTCCTCAGATTAAATTGAAAATTTCCCTCAA
>JBIIBR010000178.1:0-2888 GCA_044239285.1 Rickettsiales bacterium
ATAAAAAACAAATTAAACCTGCTATTAATTTAAATCCCATACTATCCCAAGGCATCTTAAAGACGTGAACATGTATTAGCGCAAACAATGGATGACTAAAGGTTCCAACGAATACAAGAGCTTTTAAATTATAACTATTTATTACGGTTCCTTTTTCAAAAGAATTTAGTAGATATTTTTTAAATTTTACAAACATTAATAAGTGTTTTTTATTTTTTACGAATGGATTTTTAAGTAATTTAAAAAGCAAATTTAAAATTACCAGCTTTGCTTAAATTTTTTAAATTATTTAAGCGTATTGCTAATAAAAAAATTTTTAATCGAAACTCAATTGATTACTATTTTTAAATAATCAATTTAAGTAATCAAATTAAACAAAATAATAAACCCATTCAAAATATTATAATAATTTTGAATGGGTTTGTTATATCAAAATTTTTAATTAAATTAAATCGCCATTTTTTCCAGAAAATGGCCCAAGATGAAAGCCATATTTATCTAAAAGATTATCGACTAAATTAATTTTCTCAACGTCGGGAATTCCGATTATAAAATCTTCATCTATGCCTTCGCTCCATGATAAATAACCCTCAGCACAACAAGTATAACAATCTTGGCTGGTCGGCAATCTAAATGGGAAATTAGTAGAAAAACCTTCAGGTCCTCGAACATAGCACTCGATATAAAGCGTGTCTTTTCGTGATTTTAATTCAGCTTCAATGCCAGCTGCCCTTGGATGAGAATCATCAATCCAAAATTTAGCTTTTCTTAAATGATCCTCGGTTAAAAAAGGAACGCTATTATTGCTTACCAAAATTGCGCCGTCAAATTTAGGCATTTCTTCATTTGATTCAAAGCAATAAATGGAAACTTTTAAATCTTTTCTTTTCGTTGTTCTAAGAATCTCTTCAGCCTGCGCCTTCAAAAGCATAATTTTATCTTTCAAATCAATTAAGATGATTTCTTTGGGCGAAGAAGAGTAGCCAATATAACTACTGACTGCTTTGCCGAGCCTACCCGCAGCTCCAAAAATTGCTAAAGTTATTTTCTCATAATCACATCCAGTGTGATTTGAAGCATGAATAGCCCATTTTTTTAAAACGGCCACCGTTGCTGCGTGACCAGTTGTTAATGAAGGATTTTTTAAAGGACGCGGTAGCTTTCCGTAATTACATACATAGGGTGTGGAAGCACCCATTGCCACCATTTTCAAATTACAATCATTCGCCAATTCGAGGGCTGGGAAAAATTGCCTTTCCCTAAATCCCCTTAAACCTTTTGGACTTCCGATCCATAAATCTATTGGCACCGGCATAACTATATTTATCCCTATTGGATTACCTTTATATTCGATGAAAGAATTTACAAAAGGTTTAACATTCCATAATTTAGAGTTTTGTGATTGAGATTTTGTTGTTTCAATATTTTTGAAAATGAAATCTAATGTTTGCCAATCAGTTGCGTGAAACAAGAATCCGAATCCACCATTTTTTGGTAACTTTGAGTTAGTTAGTTGTGAACTTAAATTGTTTCTTAGTTGTAAATCAATATTGTTTGTCATGCAATAATTTTTTATATTTTTAAATTGAAAAAATGGGGATAAAATTTACCCCCTTTTTTTTCATGATAAATTTGTTAATAATTTTCTAATTTAATGTCGAAACTTTCGGCAATGTGATTTACCAAATTGTCATTAATAGGCGATTTAACTGCCTCCAAAGCATCTTCTCTGGTCATTAAACCTTCTCTTACATCGCGCGCCAAAGGAATAACGTAAGGATGAAGATTATATTTCTTTTGATGAATCGCGATTCCAAGTGAATTTAATTGACAATTTGTAGAGCAAGAATCTGTGCTTTTCATTTTGCGCCAATCAAGCTCTCTTTCAATCACTTCATAAACTTCTTGTTCGTTATATTTTCTATATTCAAAAAATGGCACTAAATTCATTTTAGATATTTTTAATTTTGTCCATAAAGAGGCGTCGAGAGACTTTATCGCCTCTTTATTTCCTAATTTTTTAAGAAGATTGATCATCGGAGCGATCATATTTTTATGAGTATCGGTCAAATCATCAAACTTAGATTTCATATCATAATTTTTTTGCCTTAATTGCCCCGGAGTTGTTCCAACAACAACATTTGGAATATTTTTTTCGGCAGCTATTTTAAATGAATGAAGAGCGATTTGCGTAAAACATGGCCAACAGGCATGCCCTATCATGAACGCCAACTCTTTTGAGCGCTCATGTAATGCAGAATTTTTAAAACTAGCATTGAAAATTGTTTTATTAAGATTCCATGATGGCTTATAAACAATATGATCAACGTTAATTTTCTTTAGAACTCTACTAATATTTGCGTAGGTTTCAGGCGGAATAAAATGATTATCAAATGTAAAAGCTAAAACTCTTAATTTGTAATGATTAGCTAATTGGTAAAGCATGTAAGTACTATCTTTACCTCCGCTATACAAGACCATGCAATCATATGGATGCTTATCGCTAACCTTTAAAACTGATAGCATTTTTTTCTCTAATCCAACATAATCGCGGTCGAGATATTTTTTCTCATCTTCGTAATCTATACAAAAATTACAGACTCCATCACTATTAAAAGTTATATTTGGAATTTGCGAAGTAAGAATACATTTAGTGCAAGTTTTTATTTGACTCATAATATAAAAAATTTAAATGATACTTTTGTAAAATATTTTACATTTAAAATTTATATAACATTGATAAATCTAGCCAAGTAAAACCGCATCATAATAAAAATTATTTAACAAACTGTTTCTTAATAAAACTTATAAACATCTTACCAATCTTCATTAAAAATATCTTACTTTACAATTTTAATTGAAATATATTATAAAATTATAAGTCAAAA
>JBIIBR010000091.1:0-5676 GCA_044239285.1 Rickettsiales bacterium
ATCGATATTATAATTCAATTAAAGCGTGGAGAAAAGGGTAAACGCTATATTTCTGAAATATATTATCGTCCTTTACACGGCAATCAATAAAATTTAAATATAATGAAAAATTTAAGATTTTTTAACAAAAAATTTGATTATTTAACAATCGAGAGAATTATTGAAATAACAGGTGCTAAACCTCATAAAGACTGCGATCTAAATTCTAAAATTTTTGATATAAAAACTTTAGAATCGGCGACGCAAAATGATATTTCATTTCTAAATTCGGGGCAATATGTTGATAAATTTTCTAATTCTAATGCTGGCTTTTGTTTTATCGATGAAAAAAATATTTCCAAAGTTCCGTCAAGCATGATTGGTCTTGTAGCCAAGAATCCATATTTTTCTTATGCTCAAATTGTAAGTGAATTTTATGAGCAAAAAAAATCTGATTTTACCTCCAAAAATTTGATTCACTCTTCGGCAAAAATTGGTAAAAATGTTGAAATTGCTTCCAATGTTTTTGTTGGAGCTAATGTGGAAATTGGCGATAATTCAATCATTGGACCAAACAGCTCAATCCTTGATGGAGTAGTTATCGGATCGAATTGTATAATCAATTCAAATGTTGTTATTACTTGTGCGATTATTGGAAATAATTGTCAAATATTTAGTGGTGCTAAAATTGGTCAAGATGGCTTTGGCTTTGTTCATAATGCTGGCAAAAATCATAAAATAATTCAAATCGGCATCGTTGAAATTGGCAATAATGTTGAAATCGGCGCCAATAGTTGCGTCGATCGCGGAGCGCTTGAAAATACAATCATTCACGATGAAGTGAAAATCGACAATCTTTGTCAAATTGCTCATAATGTTGAAATTGGTTACGGCACGGTTATTGCAGGAGCAACGGCGGTTGCTGGTAGTTGTAAAATAGGGAAATATGTTCAAATTGGCGGAAATTGTAGTGTCGGCGGACATTTAAAAGTCGGCGATGGCGCCAAAATTGCGGGTATGAGTGGCGTTATACGCGATGTTGAGCCGATGGCGATAATGGCAGGAATTCCAGTTGTGCCAATTAAAAAATGGCATCGAATTAATACTCTTTTGAACAAAATGATTTCAAAAAATAACTAAATTTTTTAAATATTAAGCGCAATTTTTGCCAATTTCGACTTTAAAACCATTTAAAAATTCATGAATTTTTAAAGAATTTTTCCCCGCTTTTTGAAGCTTTAGAGGCTTTATTAATCCCTCTTTACAAACGATAGATAAATCTTTATCAAAAATTGTTCCGATTAAATTTTTATCAATATTTTCATCTTTAAAAAAAGCGCATTCTAAAATTTTTATTTTCTCATTATTATAATTAAAAAAAGCATCTAAATTGCCATTTAATCCACGAATTTTATTAAATATTTCCTCACAACTATTATTCCAATCAATTAAGCACTCATTTTTTTCAATTTTTTTAGCAAATGTTGCTAATTTTTCATTTTGTTTATGAAACTTTATTGATTTATCTGCAATCTGATTAAGAGTTTTAATTATTAAAGATGCTCCAATATCGGCAGTTTTTTTAGAAATATCTGGATAATTTTCACTATCAAGAATTGAAAAATCTTCTTGATTTACGATATCTCCGCTATCAACTCCGCTATCCATTTTTATCACGCAAACCGCACTTTCTTTTTCACCATTCATGATACTTCGTTGCAAAGGAGCGCTTCCGCGATAAAGCGGGAGCTTGGATGGGTGAACATTAAAACAGCCAAATTTAGGAATATTTAAAATTTCAACTGGAAGAATTAAGCCATAAGAAATTACAATCGCAATATCGGGGTTTAAATCATGAAACTCCTTTTGTATTGAGGGTTCGCGTAATGTTTTTGGAGTAAAAATTTTTAAATTATTTTGATTGGCAAAATGGTGAATTGGCGAAACTTGCAATTTATTTCCCCTTCCACTCACAGAAGGCTCTTTGGTATAAACCGCTAAAATTTCATGATTGGTTAGAGATAATAATTTTTCAAGAGTCGGAACCGCGAATTCAGAAGTTCCCATAAAAACAATTTTCATAAATTATATTTTAAAATTATCAAAACTTACTTTGTTTTAAAAAATTCGATGTTAATTTGATAAGTTAAAATTAACAATCTTAAATCTGGTTTTAAAATGGTAAATTTATTTTCAAAAAGTTTATTTTTTTTAGGAATATTAATCGCAAGTTTAATTATTTTCTTCGATTTATTTACTAAAGATCAAGTTTTTTATTTATTGCACGACTTTAGAGGCTCTAATTACTCCACTAAATCTCAAATTAAATTAACAGAGTTTTTTTCTTTAGTTTACGTGAATAATAATGGCATTTCTTTTGGCATGTTTAGTCAAACAGAAAATGCTCGCGAAATCTTCGCCTTTCTTCAAGGGTCGATCGCTACAATTTTAATTGTATGGTTGTGGCGAATTAAAGTAAAACACCTTGCAATTGCTGTTGGATTAATTATTGGCGGGGCTTTTGGCAATGTAATTGATCGCATTCAAAATGGTGGCGTTACTGATTTTCTTGATTTTCATATTGCTTCTTATCATTGGCCAGCTTTTAATTTGGCAGATAGCGCTATTTTTATCGGCGTCGCTATAGTTTTATTTGATGAATTTATTATAAAAAAGAAATGAAATATTTAACTTTATTTTTGATCGCAATCTCTTTGTTTTCATGCTCCGGAGGCGATAAAAATCCATTAATAATTCCACCAAAATTTGCAGAATTACCTGATTTAAATTCGGTTGAAACAAAAAAAACTCAAGAAAATGTTGGAAATCAAGAAAATATAGATAAACTTAAAAAAATGTTGCAAGAAAGCGATGAAAATCAACAATAATTTTTTAAAAAATAACAACTAAAAAACAAATTTTATGACTCAATTCTTTATCTCCGAAGCCTTAGCTCAATCTGCGGATACCGCCTCTCAAAGCCAATTTTCTCCAGCGAGTTTTGTGCCGTTAATTTTAATTTTTGTTATTTTTTATTTTCTTATTATTCGTCCGCAAACTAAAAAAATTAAAGAACATGAAAAAATGGTCAATAATTTAAAAATCGGCAATAAAGTTATCACTAGCGGTGGAATCGTCGGTGTAGTTCGTGAAATTCACGAAAAGGAAAATCAAGTTGGGGTTGAAATCGCCAGTGGCGTTGTGGTAATCATACTTAAAAATAATGTTTCAGAGGTTGAAAAACCTGTAAACCACGACAAAAAACCTTTAAAAATTTCAGAAAAAAAATCTGATAAAAAACATTCGAAAAAACACTAAAATTTCTAAAAAAAATGTTAATATTTTCTAAATTAAAAATCTTTTTGATTAGCTCTTTGTGCTTGCTATCAGTTTATTTTGCCTTGCCAACATTTTTGTTAAACAATAAAAATATTACGCAAAATTCTCAATTAAAATCAATAATTCCAAATAGCAAAGTTAATCTTGGACTTGATTTGCAAGGGGGCTCACAACTTCTTTTGGAAATTGATGCCGAAAGTTATCTTGCGGATCAAATCGAGCTTTTAAAAGAGGAAATTAAGAATGTTTTTTACGAAGAATCTTTGAGAACTTTAGTTGAAAGAGCCGATAAAAAAATAATTTTTAGCGTCACCGACGAAGAAGAAAAAAATAACGCCAAAAAATTAGTGCGTAAATTATCTAAACAAGTTGAAATCGTTGAGGATAGTGGTCAATTTCAAATTTATTTTTCCGATCGTGAAATTAAAAATATTAAAGAAATTCTTATAAAACAATCAATTGAAATTGTTCGTCGTAGAATCGATGAAAATGGCACCAAAGAGCCAACGATAATTGCTCAGGGCGATAAAAGAATTTTATTACAAGTTCCGGGAGTACAAAATTCTCAAGAATTAAAAGAAGTTTTGGGTAAAACCGCTAAAATGACATTTCATTTAGCTTCCGAAAATTCATCATTAAGTTTTGATGACATGCAAGTTTTCGATAGTATCGGCAACGCTTATTCTCTAAAAAAGGAGGTGGTTTTAAGTGGCGATTTACTTATTGATGCCAGCGCTACTTATCACGAAGGCAAGCCGGCGGTATCTTTCAGATTTAACTCTCTTGGTTCAAGAAAATTTGCTAAAATTACTCAAGATAATCTTGGAAAAATTTTCGCCATCGTTCTTGATGGTAAAGTAATCACGGCGCCAGTTATCAATACCGTAATTAATCAGGGCAGTGGCGTTATTTCTGGAAGTTTTACAACCCAAGAGGCGGGGCAGGTTGCTTTGTTGTTAAGGGCAGGAGCTTTGCCGGCGCCATTAACAATAGTTGAAGAGCGAAATGTTGGTCCTTCATTAGGCTCTGATTCGATTTCAAGTGGTAAAATTGCATCTTTGGTGAGTCTGATTTTAATCGCAATTTTTATGATAATTTTCTATGGTATTTTTGGTTTTATCGCCAATATCGCCTTATTTGTAAATATCGCAATAATAATATCGCTATTATCGATGATTGGAGCAACTTTAACCTTGCCGGGAATTGCTGGAATAGTGCTCACAATGGGTATGTCGGTGGACGCCAATGTTTTAATTTTTGAAAGAATTAAAGAAGAACTTTCTAGTAAAAAATCAGTATTAGCATCTGTTGAGCAAGGCTTCAGCCAAGCTTATCGCACCATTTTGGATTCGAATTTAACAACCTTAATCGTCGCTTTTTTCCTTTATGTTTTCGGCAATGGCTCGGTAAAAGGTTTTGCGGTCGCTTTATCGATTGGAATAATGTCCTCAATGTTTACGGCGATTTTGTTAACCCGTATGTTAATTTCAATTTGGCTCAAAAAAACTAAGCCAAAAAAACTCTCTTTAATCTAATGAAGCTTTTATTTGCAGTTTTGTTAATATTTTTAACTCAATATGCAGAAGCCTTTGCTTTGATAAATTTTAAAGCCACAAAACAATCAAATCTTCCCGCGATTTTAAAAGCCAAAATAGTCTCTGGCGACCAAATAAATGGCGATATTAATGCTAAAGGCAATGTTGAAATTACTAAAGATTCTAACGTAATTTATGCCGATGAGGTAAATTACAATAAAAATACTAAAATCATCAAAGCTTTTGGTAATGTAAAAATTAAAAATCTTGAAATAGGCTATGTTTTGTCGCCAAGAATTGAAATAAAAGATGATTTCTCGGTGGGCGATTTCTTTGATGCCAGAGTGTTTTTTGTTGATGGCTCTTATTTGTTTTCTAAAAAAATGTCGCGTCTTTCGCAAGAAAAAACATCTTTAAAAAAATCAATTTTTTCAATATGTCCAAACGAAGAAATTGTTCAAGATAATTCCAAAGCGGGATCGATTTTTGATTTCGCCACAATTAGTTCAACAACTTCAACAATCGATAAAGAAAATAACAATTTATCAAGTTGGAATTCAATCGTAAAACTTTACGAAATTCCAATTTTATATATCCCATATTTGCAAGTTCCTTTGCCCGCCAAAAAAAGACAAACTGGACTGCTTCAACCATCTTATTCAAAAAATTCTAATTTCGGATTGGGTATCAAGGTTCCGTATTTTATTGATATTGCCAAAAACAAAGATTTAACGGTTACGCCTACTTATTATTTCAACTCCGAACAGCTTATTTTAAACAATAGTTGGAGGCATTTTACAAAATTTGGATCTTATAATTTAAA
>JBIIBR010000093.1:0-5557 GCA_044239285.1 Rickettsiales bacterium
GCAAATGATAATCTTGAAATCACCGCCAATACCCGCTTTGCTTCATTTTTGCAATCAGCAAGGAATGAACCACAAAAATCACATTTGTTAATCATCGATTGGAATGAATTTAGCGACAAAATGAAAGTTGCGAGCAATAGCATGTTTGATAAAAGCGATAGAAGAATTGGCGATGAAAAAATCCCCGATAATGTTAAAATAATTTGCTTAGACAATTCAAAACAAAGTAACCAAGATCCTTCGATCACTTCAAGATTTAACCAAGCTTTTTCAATCGAAGTTGATGATTCTAAAATAAAAACCGCGACTCAAGAAATTTCAGCGAACTCAACGCAAAAACTTTCCGCCACTTCAATACCAACCAAAAATATTAATCATGATTTTGATTTTGCAGGTTTACCCGATTGGAAATCTGCTTTAATGGGTTTAGTTGAATTACGGGGCAATAAAATCTTATGGAATAAAAGTCAATTTATTGAAGATTTATTGCAAAATTCTTCATCTAATCCAAATGAAGCTCATCATTTTACATTTAGCAATATTAACAAAGAAAACCAACAACAATTAACGAGTTTTCTCGAGCAATCAAGATTTTTGGGTTATATCGAATTTCAAGGACAACAAATTAATTTACCGCAAAATTTTACTTTTGAATTTAAAGAAAAAGAATTTGATTTTGCAAGAATTGTTGCGGGTTTTGAAACTAGCCCAACAACATCAAGTTCAATTCAAATTTCTCAACAACCAATTACTACTCCATCAAATCCACAAACAATAACATCATTGAGTGCAGATTTGGTTTATGCTGAACCAGTTCAACAAAAAAGCTCTTCGCAAGATTTACCAAAGCTTCGAATTGCCACAAATTGCCAATTTCATGATTTAGCAAGCGATCAATCATCAAAAATATTTCATGATTTAGCAAGCGATCAATCATCAAAAATATATTCGGTCAATAATTTTTCTTTTGATAAATTGTTAACCTCGCCAACAATCGATGACCAAGGAAATTTTTATCAAGAAGAAGGAATTTTAGAAAAAAACCGTGGGCAAAATTTACAATTATTTATTTCCGGAGATTTGTCGAACCAGCAATATTATTTATTACTCTCCAAAGCACAAGATCTTAATATTAAACTCAATTTACTATTAGCTCCAGATGCAAAACTTCCCGCAGAAATTATTGTTGATGAAGTAAAAAGTTTAGAGCTAAAATCAGAATTTCCAACAAAACCATCTTCTTTCGAACCAAGAATTATTGTATCTAACGATATTGCCAAATCATCAACAAGTTTAATGAATAAACTCCAAAAAAGTTGTGATGACATAAAAATATTTGCAATAAATATTGAAGATTTAATGGTAAGTGATTTATTTCCTTCATTCGATACTAAAATTAAAGAAAGCCCCGAAGATGCTACAAAATACCAGTTCCAACTCTCGAAATTAACTAGCGAAATTGATGATAAATTAGCAAAGGGTGATAAAATTATTATTAAAGGACATTTTAATGATAAGTTATTAACGATGCTTCACCAACATCTTTTGGCAACTGAAAAATCATATGAAAATTTATATTTTGTGATGGAAGAAAAGGATCAGTCTGTTTTTGAAGAAGAATCGTCAATTTATAAAAAATTAAACTTTTTACCATCTTCTCAATATCGCCTTGAATCACATCAATTAAAATCAAAAAATAAACCCGAAATAATAACTTTACCATATTTTCAAGAAGTTGATGATGGAGCTGGAGTTTTCCAGGGATCCGCTCAATCGCAAGTTAATTATTCAATTCATTTAACTCAAGAGAAAATAAAAAATGGCGATATTTTTGTTGAAGCAATTAGCTCGACCCAAGATATTAGCACTTTAACCAACGAACAAATCGAAAAAAATTCCAGCGATTTTATCTCGGCAAGAAAACAAATGTTAACAGAATTATTTGAACATTCTTCATTGGTTAAAATTGTTGGTGAAAGCGGTGTTGGCAAGAGTTCTTTATTAAGAGAATTTGCTAAAACCGCTGACGATTCAACTTCGCCCGCTATTAAAACTTATAATGAATTAGGCAATCTTGATTCATGGGCGAAAGATAAGGAAGGCGATAATTTAAAAATTCTCGTCATTGATGAATATAATGTCGACACTAAAATGGATTATACCATGTTTAGAGATTTTAACCAACAACAAGATTCAACCAAACCGCGAGAAATATTTTACCAAGGCAAATTTTATCAACTAACCGATAAACACAAAGTTGTCTTTATGGGCAATCCAACAACATATGGCAATCGCAAAGAAGGAAAATTATTTGAGGATGCCAAGGTTCCAACTCTAGAATTAAAAGATTTTCCGCCCGAATATATATATCAAGAAATTTTACAAAAACCAATTCTTGAGCCAATGATTAGCGACAGCTCAAAATTAACCGAGAAAATAAAAAAATCACCAGAATTAATTACAGAATTTAAGAAAATTTGCGATGAAGAAATAAAAAAATATAAAGCCCAAAATAGTGGCGGGGTTGCAAAAAACAAAACTGAATTAACCGTCAGAGAATTGCAAGAACAAGTCTTGTTAAAACTTTCTAAATATATTGACGAAGCAATTAATCCGGAATCAAAATCCCAGGCGCCAATATCAAATGCCGATTTTGTCGAAACCTCAAGCACCAAAGATAATATTGAGGCAATTAGAAATGCCCTAATGATTCGTAAGCAACAAAAACAAGGTCTTTTGTCTCAATCAATTATCGGGACTTCTGGCTTGATATTTGAGGGCGATTCGGGAATTGGCAAAAGTGTGATGATTGAGGCAGTTTTAAAATCGCAAAATATCACCAGATTAGCAAGTCAAAATGCCTTAATGGAACTTCCGATTATAAATAATTCAACCGATCAATCTTCGCAACATTATTATTACAAAATACCTGCCAATATTTCTGCTCAAGAAATTGAACAACAACTAATCGAGGCATCTAAGCGAGGCGTTATCGTTGTGTTTGATGAGATAAATACTCGATTAAATGAAGGTCTAGAAAAAACTATCAATGCTCTTCTTACTGGCTCTCACCCTAGCTCAAAAGAATCCGATGATCAACCAAAAGCTGGTTTCATGATTATTGGCAGTATTAATAGTGCGATTCACGCCGGCAGAAGTGCAATGAGTCCTGCAATAATCCATCGCTCAACTTACATCAACGGTAAAGAATTAAAAGATTATTCATCGCAAGATTTTAAAATAATCATGCAAAATTGGGCAGAGCATTTAACTGATAAGAATGATGAGGGCAAGACAAATAAAGATGAAACACAAATTTTACAATTTAAAATAACAAATCCTGAACAATTTGAACAATTAATTGGCAATCTTGCCGAGACCTTCCATAAAATGTTAAATCCGCAAGAACTTCAATCAGATTATTTTCAAAATTATAAAAAAATATCTGAAATTCCAGCAGCATCTCTCAATATTCGCAATCTTAAATCAACATTCTTAAAATCATTATCACAAGAAATTGAAATAGTAAAATTATCACGGCCTGAAAGAGAAATATAATGAAGAGAATATCTATAAATCAATTTCAAATTCTTTTGAGTTAGTTACCGTTTCTGGGACAATTTTAATTAATGAAAAAACAATTATTCTTGTGAGTTTAAAATATTATCAGTGAATCTTGTTGTTGACTCTAATAAGCCCCTTATCAAAACCGCTAGAGATTTAGACATTAATTAAAAACTTTTTACAGAAATTATAATTTTAAATTCAACAATTTCTTGAAAAAAAAATTGTAATATTTAGTTTTAAAATAACTAAAAAAATTTACAAAAAAATTCCAAATCTCAATCTCAATTTAAATAAAATTTATGAAAAAAATTACTGCTTTTTTAGCGATATTTATTGTCGCTTTAACTTCCGCAAAAATTGCTTTCTCGCAAGATGCTTCTAGCACAGAAAATAAATACACAATTGAAAAAAATCACACTAGCGTTATGTGGATTGCCGATCATTTTGGTTATTCAAAAGTTTCAGGAAAATTTACCGATATTTCGGGAGAAATTGTGTTTGATGAAAAGAAACCGCAAGATTCTTCGGTGCAAGTTGAAATCAAAACTGATAGTATCGCAACTGGATTGCCAAAATTCGAAGAGCATTTGAAAAGTAAAGATTTTTTCGATGTAAAAAATTTTCCAACTGCCAAATTTGTTAGTAAAAAAATTATTGTTGAAGCTAAGAAAAACAAAGCCCAAATCGTCGGCGATTTGACTTTGCTTGGAGTCACCAAAGAAGTAATTTTGAAAGCTGAATTTAATAAATCGGCGCCAAATCCAATGAGCCAAAAACCAACTATTGGTTTTAGTGCGAAAACTACGATCAATCGTTCTGATTTCGGCATCAAATACGCCATTCCTAATATTGCCGATAAAGTTGAATTAGTAATTGAAGTTGAAGCAAATCGTTAATTTTTAATTGATTTAATTTATAAAAAATGGCGAGACTTTTATTGGTCTCGTCATTTTTTTTGCCTCAAAAAAACAAAATTTAAAAGCCTTCTTGACGACTCAACTTTATTTTTTAAAATAAGCCATTTGGTTGTAAAAATAATTTCATAATTTTTTAAAAAATGGTCGCTTTCAGTTTCATTTTCTTTCTATTTTTATTCGTTTTAATCGGTTTATTTTCGGGTTTAAAAAGCAAAAAAACCAGTAAAGATTATCTTCTCGCCAGTCGCACCGAAAAGCCGTGGATGATTGCGCTATGTGCCGTCGCCACCAATAATAGCGGTTATATGTTTATCGGCGTTATCGGCTACACTTATCTCAACGGCTTGGCGGTAATTTGGATTTTTTTGCCATTGATTATTGGCGATTTTTGCGCTTCACTTTTTGCCTTCAAAAATATTCGCGTCGCTTCGGCGAAGATTGACGCCATTTCATTTCCCGAAACACTTGCGCGTTGGTCGGGAAAGGAATTCAAAATAGTGCGATATTTATCGGCTTTTATTTTGATAATTTTCTTAGCGGTTTATGCGGCAGCACAACTTAGGGCAGGCGGAAAAGCCATGCATGTTTTATTTGATTGGAATTATGATATTGGTGCCATCATCGGAGCGGGAATCGTTTTAATTTATTGTTTTGCCGGCGGAATTCGCGCATCAATTTGGACTAACACCGCACAATCTTTTGTGATGATTATTTCAATGGCGACGCTGTTCTTTGTAGCTTTAAATCATCATGGTGGTTTTGAAAATTTTAGTGCTTCTTTGCAAAAAATCGAAGGCGATTATCTAAGTTTATTTCCTAAAAATGCCATCGAAAATCCTTATTTAGCGCTCGGACTTTTTATTTTTGGATGGTTTTTTGGCGGTTTTGGCATTATCGGTCAACCCCACATCATGACCAGCTTCATGGCGATGTCAAAACCCGAAGATGTTAAAACAATTCGCCTTTATTATTATAGTTGGTACACGGTTTTTTTCATTTTAACAATTTTGACGGGAATGATTTCGCGCGTGCTAATTCCTAATTTTGCGGGCTACGATCCTGAGCTTTCTTTG
>JBIIBR010000157.1:0-3390 GCA_044239285.1 Rickettsiales bacterium
AGAATTGAAAATATATTTGATATTCAGAGCTATTTTTAAATTTTATTAAGCCGAAAGGAATTGAATTTAAGAGGGCGAAAATGGGTGGATATTCAAAATGAAAATCTTTATAGGGAATCAGAGATTGTTCAACAATTTTGATGTAATTATCGTAAAAGTGGTGATTGATTGACGGAAATGCGCTAAAAATTATTAAAATTTTAAAAATAATAATTGCGACAAGCCAATTTAATAGATGATAAAATTTTTTATTGTAATTTTTTTGATCGATTGATGCCATTTTTGGTAGATTTTAAAATCAAATTGTGGAGTTTATTATTTTTCAAAAGATTTTCAAGCGAGGCTTCTGTAACACCTTTTTTACTCGCAACATTTTCAATCATTTTTAAAAAATCAATAGAGCTTTCTGAGCTTAATAGGCTTGACCCGAGGAATAATTTTTTAGTTAAATCATAAGCATTTTCTTTTGAAATTTTATTAGAAATGGCGATGTCGAAAAATATTTTTTGCATAAGAAAAATATAAGCGGGACCGCAACCATAAAGCGCCGTTAAAACGTGAAATAATTTTTCATCTTCAACTGCAAAAGCGGTGCCAAAGTTTGTAAAAATTTCAACAATTATTTTTTTATTTTCGGCGGAAAGATTTTTGTAAATATAAGGTATTATGCCCTGATTCACTTCGATTCCGAGATTTGGCATCGAACGCACAATTTGTTTTTTTGCACCAAAAATTTTTCTAAAAAAATTTAAATTTTTGCCCGCAAGAATTGAAATAAAAATAGTGTCTTGATGAAAAATTTTTGCTTTAGCAAATTCTTCAAGAATTGTTTGCGATTCTTGTGGTTTAATACAAATAAAAACTATATCGGCGACGTAATTTTGTGGAAGTTTTACTAAATCATTGATATAGTTTATATTGCTGATTTTGTTGGATTCAGAAGGCTTTAAAACTAAAAAATTACATGAAGAAAAACTCTGATTCTGACGAAGATTTTGGGCGATAATTCCGCCCATTTTTCCGCATCCAAGAAAAAAAATATTTTTGTTCATAATTTTTTAATTAAGCTTTGCGATCGGCAATTGCTTGCTTAATTTCACCAATAGCTTTAGCGGGATTTAAACCTTTTGGACAAGCTTGAGCACAATTCATAATTGTGTGGCAACGGTAAAGTTTGAAGGGATCTTCAAGTTCATCAAGCCTTTCTGCTGTAGCTTCATCGCGTGAATCTGCGATCCATCTTTGAGCTTGCAATAAAATTGCTGGTCCAAGATATTTTTCGCTATTCCACCAATAGCTTGGGCAAGAAGTTGAGCAACAAGCGCATAATATACACTCGTAAAGTCCATCAAGTTTTTCACGCTCTTGTGGAGATTGTTCACGTTCTTTTTGTGGATTGATTGGTTCCGAAGCTTGGAGCCAAGGCTTTATTGATTTATATTGAGCATAAAAATGCGTTAAATCTGGCACCAAATCTTTAATAACGGGCATGTGAGGCAAAGGATAAATTTTGGTAACCTTTGATTTGCAATCAGAAATTGATTTAGTACAAGCGAGAGTGTTGGAACCATCGATATTCATGGCGCAAGAACCGCAAATTCCTTCACGGCAAGAACGGCGAAATGATAAAGATGAATCTTGTTCAGATTTCATTTTAATCAAGGCGTCGAGAATCATCGGACCGCATTTGTCGGTATCGATTTCAAAGCGATCGACATGCGGATTTTTCTTTTCAGCATCTTCGGGGTCATAACGATAAACCTCAAAAATTTTAATATTTTTAGCACCTTCTTCAGCTTTAAAAGTTTTGCTGTTTTTGGTATCGATTTTGGAATTTTTTGGGAGCGTAAATTCTGCCATATTTTTTAAAAATTTTTTAAATTAATAAACTCTTTTTTTAGGAGGAAAGGCTTGAACCTCATTGCTTAGAGGCTTTAAAACCACTTCGCGATAGTCAATTTTAGTTTGAGCCTTGTCGTCGCACCAAATGATAGTGTGCTTCATCCAATTTTCATCATCACGATCCTTAAAATCATCGCGAGCGTGAGCTCCACGACTTTCTTTGCGATTTAAGGCACTTGAAATTGTTACCAAAGCTTGAGAACGAAGATTATCTAACTCAAGAGCCTCGATTAAATCACTATTCCAAATTAAACCGCGATCTGTTATTGCCAAATCATCAAAACTTTTGAAAATTTCTTGCATTTTTTTACTTCCATCTTGAAGAGTTTCATCAGTTCTAAATACCGCCGCATGTTTTTGCATACAATCTTGCATTTCTTGACGAATTTTTGCGGTTGAAGATGAGCCTTTGGCATTGCGAATTTTATCTAGACGATTTAACGATTCTTCACCAGCATTTTCTTGAAAATCATGATGTTTGCTATTTGGTTTAACTACTTCCGAAGCTCTAATTGCGGCGGCACGACCAAACACAACCAAATCAAGAAGCGAATTTGAACCTAAGCGATTAGCTCCATGAACCGAAACGCAACCCGCTTCGCCAATTGCCATCAAGCCTTGAACCACTTCAGTTTTACCATTTTTAATATTTAAAACTTCAGCTTTATAATTAGTCGGAATTCCACCCATATTATAGTGAACCGTTGGTAAAACTGGAATTGGTTGCTTTGTAACATCAACTCCAGCAAAGATTTTAGCGGTTTCGGAAATCCCTGGTAATCTTTCGTGAAGAACTTTTGGATCAAGATGATTTAAGTGCAGATAAATGTGATCTTTATTTGGACCAACTCCTCTTCCAGCCAATATTTCCATGGTCATCGCACGAGAAACTACGTCGCGACTCGCTAAATAACCTCCTTCGCCACGCGCGCCTTCGGTAATCAAGCAACCCGAACCATAAACTCCCGTCGGATGAAATTGCACAAATTCCATATCTTGAAGCGGAAGTCCAGCGCGAAGAACCATGCCGTTGCCGTCTCCAGTACAAGTGTGAGCTGATGTTGCCGAGAAATAAGCGCGACCATATCCACCCGTTGCCAACACAACTAAATGTGCTTTAAAACGATGAATAGTGCCGTCAACCATTGATAATGCAATAACGCCACGACAAACGCCATTTTCCATAATTAAATCGAGCGCAAAATATTCGATAAAAAATTGGGCGTTATGTTTTAAAGATTGCTGATAAAGAGTGTGGAGAATCGCATGTCCCGTTCTATCAGCCGCTGCGCAAGTTCTTTGCGCCGGTCCACCTTCGCCATATTGTTTGGTCATGCCACCAAATGGTCGTTGATAAATTTTACCATCTTTGGTGCGAGAGAATGGAACGCCATAATGTTCGAGTTCGATAATTGCATCGGGAGCTTCTTTACACATATATTCGATAGCGTCTTGATCGCCCAGCCAATCCGAACCTTTTACGGTATC
>JBIIBR010000010.1:0-12847 GCA_044239285.1 Rickettsiales bacterium
AATCAACTCTCTAGAACCAAAATAAAAACTTCCAAAAATATTTTCTTAAAAAAGTCAATTTCTTGATCTAAATCAAGTTTTTAGAGTTAAATAATCTGACAAAAATCAATTTTCTATTTCTTGATTTATGTCAAGTTATGTGAAGTAATTCCTTGATCTAAATCAATTTTCCATTTCTTGATCTTAATCAAGTTCGGTCGAGCCAAGCTTATTCTGGTTTTTTATTCCTTGACTTAAATTCCAGCGAGTTATTTATTGATTTTAATCAATTTTCTCAAATCAAATTCTTGACTTAAATCAAATTCCGGCAAGTGATTTCTTGATCTTAATCAATTATTCACTTTGAAATTTTTATTTCTTGATTTTAATCAATTTTCCCAAATCAAATTCTTGATATAAATCAAGTTTTCGATTCTAAAATTTGACATAAATCAATTTCTAGTTTCTTGACTTAAATCAGGTTTGAGAAGAATTTTTTTGACCCAGATCAATTTTCACCGAGCCTTTTTCTATCTTGGTTAAACGCGTATTTGGATTTTAAATTCTTGATCCAAATCAATTTCTAGTTTCTTGACTTAAATCAAGTTTGATGATGTAATTTCTTGATTTATATCAAGTTTTGTTAAGAAATTCTTTGACTTAAATCAAGTTTCGACGAGTTATTTTTTGATTTAAATCAATTATTAATTTTGAAATTTTTCTTCCTTGATCTAAATCAAGTTTGGGCGAGTAATTTTTTGATTTAAATCAATTATTAATTTTGAAATTTTTCTTCCTTGATCTAAATCAAGTTTGGGCGAGTAATTTTTTGATTTAAATCAATTATTCATTTTGGAATCTTCAATTCCTTGATCTAAATCAAATCCTTGCGAGTATTTTTGTAAAGTGAAGGGGTGTAAGCTCAAGGGGGGGGAGTTACATCCCGTATGCGTTGTAAGTGTTTTCGCTAAAATGGAGGTTTGTAAGGATTCTCACTCTTGATCTAAATTAAGTTTTTTGATTCTAAAATTTGACTTAAATCAATTCACGCCAACCCTTTCATTGTTTGGATTTAAAATGTATATTCAGATTTTATTTTCTTGACTTAAATCAATTTTCCATTTCTTGACCTTAATCAATTCCCTAAAATCAAATTCTTGATTTATATCAATTTTCTGAAATCAAATTCTTGACATAAATCAATTTTTCATTTTTCATTTTGAAATAATAAATTAAATTTTTTATGAGATAATTTAATTTTTTTTAATCAAACTAAAAATCAAGAAATATGAAAGATAAGCAATCGCAAGCAATGTTGGGGGGGAATTTATCTAACTTAATAATTATCTATGTTGCAGAAGGCGATCATGGCGATTTGCGCTTCTCTTCTCTTGTAAAGCAAATTGCCGAAACTTGTATTAAAAAAGATTTGAAATTTATGATTTTATCGGAGTTTAAAGATCAAAATGAAAAACTTGAAACCCAGGCTTTAAAAAATAAACCAGATGAAAAAACGCACCAAGAGACAACTCAATTTTTAAATCAACATTTAACTCCAATGGGAGATTTAAGGAACAGATTTGTAGTAATTTGGCCAAGTGTTTTTAAGGGTTTGCCAGATGATATTACGCCATCAATGGTTTATGAAAAATTGAAGGGCGGTGTCGATAATTCCGAAACGCAAGAATTGCAAGCACTTGAAATTAAAATTAGAAAAGAAAATCAATTAAAAGGATGTGGCAAAGAGGGCGAGAGGGATTCGCCAGGAAAAAGCGGTGATGATGTTAGGAGTTTTTGTGGCAATGGTAACGCTTTTGTGCAAGAAATCGTTCATAAAGAAATGGCGCAAGATGTTGTTAATACATTAAAGCAAAATGAAGATACAAAAATTCTGATTGTTTTTGCGGGAACGCCCCATATTTTCGGTGTTAATAAGGAATTAGAAAATTTAGATCCAAAATTAAAAGATTGCCAAAAATTGGTTGTTGGGATGTTTAGTGAAGAGAGTGTGAATTTGGAAAAATTGACCACCGTTAAATCTGTGCAAGAGGCTATGCATAAATCTGGAAAGGAATCATGTCAAATGGTGGGAGATGTTGTGAGCTTTGAATGCGATAGAAAAGATTCAACAAAGGCAATAATTCCTAGTGAAATTATAATATTAATTGAAGGAATGGCTCGAAAGAATCCTGGCTCGACTCCAAAAACTTCACCAGAATTAACTTGTAAATTGTTGGCGGAAAAACTTGATTTGAATCAAGAAAAATCTTGTGAAATTTCTTAAATCTTTGACCTAAGTCAAGTTTAAAAAAATAAAATCACCAGATTTTTTTGATTCAAATCAATTAATTAAAGTTTAAAATTGTAATAATTTTTTTTAAACTCAATATAAATTTCTTAAATGAGAATTAATATAAAAAGTCTCGTTAGGTTTTTTATATTATCTCATTGTTACATTCATTGATTGTGGGTAAGAGAAGCCAGATCCCGTTCCAGCATCAATAGCCCATCCAATTAAACCACCAAATAAAATATTTCCCCAAACAATTGGTTCATGTCCAGATTTAAAAGTTTGTGATCCTCTCAAATTTCTATTTGTGCAGTTTATAGAAAGATCGCCATATGACTTTCTGATGAAAACTGAACCTGGTGTTGAGGCAATCCATTCACCTTTGCTGTTTGTGAGTTTGCAATTTGAGTTATTGAGTGTTGAATTATTTGAAGTGGTGGACGAAACCGTAACCGACTGATTTCTTCCGCTAACAATAGAGGCACAACTTGAGCTCAAAAGGAGAATTTGAAGAATTAATAATGTTTTTATAGTTAATAAAGTTGAAATTTTTTTCATAAGTTTTAAAAGATTTTAATAATAAAAAATTTATTGTTAGTTTTGACCAAATTTAAGGTTAGCAAAAAAATAAGGAATTTAATTCGAAAAAACGAATCATGAGACCTAAAAATTTTATGAAAAACAATATATTGTGTCAATAAAAAATATTTATCTGGCGCGATTAATGCCAAGTAAAACCAAGCTATTGCTTACTAAATGGCTAATCGCGCTTCAACTAATTTTCTAATTCACCATCGTTAAAACTTTTTATGGGTAAGAAAATTAACAGCTATTTTGCTTGTAAATTAAGCTTCAAGATTTTCTAATTTCATTTCTTAAATTAAATCAAATTTATAAAATAAATTGCAAAGTTTGTAACAATTTTTTTGTTGAAAATATTTGATTTAAATTACAAAGTTCGATTTACAAAAAGAAAAAATTTTTACCAAATATTTAGTCAATTTAACCCATCAAAAAAAATATATGATAACATCTCTCTACACCGCTTTACTCGCCTTAATCCTGATTTTTTTGTCGATAAAAATTATTCAAAATAGAAGGTCGTCTAAAATTTCTTTGGGCGAAAATGGTGATGATTTTTTGCGCAGAAAAATTCGTGCTCAGGGTAATTTTATTGAATATACTCCGATTTTTTTGATCATGTTATTATTGGTTGAAATGGCGGGTTTAAACAAATATTTTATTCACTTTTTTGGTATAATTTTTATGGTTGGACGCCTTACCCATGCCTACGGAATAATGATCGCCGAGGTGAGGGCAAAAAATTTTCTTTTCCGCCAAGCGGGTATGTTTTGCACATTTTTTTGCTTGAGTAGTTTGGCTTTGATTTTATTATTTCAATTTGTCAAAAATTCCTAAAGATTTAATTAAAAATTTAAAAAATGACCAAAGAAAAACAAAAAATTGTTGTTGTGATTGGGGCGGGGGCGAGCTGAGTTATAAATAACGCGGTGAAAGAAATTTTCATATTCCACATAATGGATTTATAGCCATCAACCCCTCTCAACGCAAAGGAGTTTACGACGCCTTAATGCATGATTTTAAATTAGGATTTTGATTTAATGGTTGTTTTTTGTTAATAATCATTTAATTATTAATTAATTATTTTTTATTTATCGCATATTTAACGTTTATTTAAATAATAATAATTTTTAATTAAATTAAATAATTTATGATTCCAAATAATTCAAATCAAGCCGTTGTTAATGGAGTAAATGCATTTAATGGCATCATGAGTGATGGTGGTCAAATTCCTGAAAAATTGCTTGAGATTTTATGCGAGACTTTAACTATTCAGCGAGCAATAATGACCAAAAATATTCAGCTTATAACTAGAGTTATTGAAGTTAAGAGTTCTGAAATAAATTCAATTGATGAATATGGTATGTCGACTCTGCATCACGCTTCAAGTGCTGGAAATTTGGAGATTTGTAATATTTTAATTGAAAATGGAGCGGATTTAAAATTGGAACATGATGATGGTATAAATGCTCTTCATTATGCCTCAATTAATGGACACTTAGATGTAGTTAAAAGATTGATCGGTTTAGAACCTAATTTGATAGATAAAAAAACAAAACAAAACCTTACCGCTTATGATATTGCTCTTAAACAAGGTCACCAAGATGTTTGTAATTATTTAAGAGAAGTTGAGGAAGATTTAGAAGCTAAAAGTGCCAAAATAGATAACAAACCCTCAGAAGAAAAAATTAGTGATGCTTGGGAATTATGTAAAAAGGGTCAATTTGAAGATCTTAAATTATTGATTGAAGCCGACAGATCTATATTGTTCGATCACAAATATTCCGAAGCGACTATGGCTGCAGGAGGGGGTTCGTCGGAAAAAACTTTATTTCAGCGTTTAGCTGAAAATGGAAGTGATGAAGCGATAGAAATATTAAGAGAAAATTCGGTATCTGCACTTTTTAATCAAACATGCATTATAAAATATCGATTTCAACAAGAAATTGCGGGTGAAGCTGAGGGAATTACGGCCTTATATCTTGCCGTCCAGAAGGGAAGAAAAGCAATGGTAGAATTTTTAATCACACAATCAGATGTTGATTGCGTTGTTACGAAAAATCCTGAAGATGGTGATCAGAGAAAATATTCACTTTTAGAGGGGGCTGTGAAAGAAGCTAATTTAAAAGGGGGGGATAGTTTTGAGATATTGAAAATTATTACTGGAGATAATCCTAATGGGAAAAAAGCGAATTTTTATAGTTTTAGATTAACTGAAGATGAAAAGCAAAATCAAAAAGTAAGAATTGCTGGAAGATTTCAATTTTATAGTGAAGAAGTTAAGGCGCTTTTAAGGGATAGATATCCTACTGAGATTGAGGAAATAGAAAAAATGTCGGATGAAAAAAGAGGTCCCGAGCCTTCGCCTAGTCATGGAGGTGCAAGCAAACCCGGAGCTGGAATTATACTTGATGTCTAATTGTAAATAAAAATATTCAAAATTTCTATTGCAATTAACAAATCCTCTTTTTATTATATATAAATAATTATTTTAAATAAGTTTTTGTTTTTCACGAAATAAATATTTAATAATTATATTGATAACCCAGATTCACCAATAAAAAAACTAAAGTTATGTTAAAGTCACCTCTAATCGAAAATCTTACAATGTTTGATACTCTCAGTTTTTCTCAAAAAATGCAAAAAGTCGGCATGACGGAATTACTTGCCAATGAGCTTGCATACACTCTTCGTGACATGAATGTCGGGCATTTTAACACGCTTTTAACCCGCGAAGAATTTAAAAATTTTGAAAAGGAAATTTGCTTCGAAATCGAAGAGATTCGCGGGGAAATGAAAAACTTAGTCACCAAAACCGAGTTTCAAAATTTTGAAAAGGAAATTCGCTTCGAAATCGAAGAGATTCGCGGGGAAGTAAAGGAAGTTCGCGATGAAATGAAAAACTTAGTCACTAAAACCGAGTTTCAAAATTTTGAAAAGGAAATGCGTCAAGAAATTGAATATATTCATGATGATATTCAAGAAATTCGCGTCGAGTTCAAAAATGAAATTGAAAAAATGGTCACTAAAACTGAGTTTAATACAAAAATCAAAAATCTAGAACTAAATATCACAATTAAAATGGGAGCTATTATGGTAGCGGGGATAGGTGTTTTGACAATGATTATAAAAATGTAAAATAATGTTAAGTATTTTTTAAAGAAAGATAAACACCACGATTAAAACACCCAAAATTATGAAAATAAAAAATAAAATTTTAATTTTTTTCCTTATCCATTGCTGTATTTTAAATGATTCATGGGCGGAAGTTAAGATTGAGAAAGTTGTTCCCCCAATAATTGATAATGTCACGCCGGTCGCGCCTGATCCTGTTAGTCCTCCAATCATCGATAATATTACGCCAGTCGTACCTGACAATGTTAACACTCCAATCGCGGATAACGCGCTAGAAAAAACCGTAATTGATTCAAAAATTAATTCATCGATGACGGGTTATGCTTTTGATCCCGAACTTAGCAAGATTAATCCAAATAATTTTGCTATCGGAATAAGTTTGGGTAAAAAATTTGAGGCAAATAATTTGTTTAATTTCTCGGAAAAATATAGCGAATATTTTGAAAATAAATTCATTCTTGCTGAATTATTTTTTAATAAAAATATCAACAGAAAATCGACAATAGGAAAAATTGAAATTGATTCGCTTCAAGGCTTTAGATCTGGGTTTGGAAGTAATTTCAAAAATATTAATTTGCTAATCACAACTAATATATTTAGCGCTAGTTTAAGACCAAATCCATCAAATAATAATAGAAATTTATTGTTATTAATGGGCTTTTCGGCGGGTTATAAATTAAATAAAAAAATAGATTTGCGCTTAAATATTATTTCGTCTTTTGGGCAGAAAGTTCGAGCCTTTAACAACAATTTTAACAATTTTGATTTATCTATGGCCATTAATTTATAAATACAAAATTCAAAAAAACATCATGAAAATAAACCGATTTTTAATAATATTTTTTATAATTTTTAGCATTGAAAATTCTTACGCATTTTCAATCGAAAATGCGATTGATTTGGCGTTGAAAAATAATCAAGAAATAAAACTTTATGAACATAAATTAAAAAATTCCAAAAATTATAATTATCAAGCGATTGCTGAATTTTTACCAAAAATATTTATCAATATTCAAAATGGTGAGCGGGTAAATAATAATTTTATTGGCATCAATGAAAATGAACGTAAAAAAAATAAGTTTGGCTCTAAGGAAATAAGCCTTGAACATAGTATTTTTAATGGTTTTTCTTCCTTAATAAATTTAAAAAAAAGTGCTAAACAATATTTGGCTGAATTGGCAATTTTAAATGATAAAAAGCAAAATTTAGCAATTGAAATTGCCAAGATTTATTCAAATATTTATTGGCAAAAAAAGACTTTAGAAAATTATCAAAAAATTCGCGAGATTAGTGAGAGAATTCTTAATATTGAAAAGAGTAAATTTAATGCCAGATTAATAGATAAAGAGCAAATTATTCAAGCTCAAATTGAGCTGGGAAATTTATCGCAAAAAATTGCCGAAGAGCAATCGAATTTAGCCAAAAATTATTATGATTTTTTGGCGTTAACTGGAGTTAAATTTGAAGACGATAATAATATTAAAATTGCCGAAAATAATTTTAAAAAAAACGAGATTTTAGAAAAAATTAATCAAAATTTTTTATTACAATCAAAATATATAAAATATCAGCTAAGCCTTGATGATATTGATTCTAAAAGAAGTGAGTTTTTACCAAAAATTTCTTTAATCGCCAATATTTCTAAGCAAAAAAATAATATTTATTTATCAAATAAAGAAATAAATAATCAATCAATTATGTTGAATTTTTCAATTCCAATTTTTCAAAAAGGATTCGAATATATTGATTATAAATCTTCCAAAAATCAAAGCGAAATGATGCTTGATGAATATGAAATTTATAAGAATTATATTAATAATGAGCTTAAAAAAACCGCTGAGGACATCGATTTTTCTCTAGAAAATTTGAAAATTTGTAATGAAATAATAAATTATTTAGAAGAAAAAAACCATATTCTTCAAGCAAAATTAAATGCCAAAATTATTGATGCGATAGATTTTTATCGCGGAGAAATTTCTCTTGAATTGCAAAAAATTACACAAAATAAATTGCAAAATATTTTGACGGTGTCGCGCTACAAAATCCTTGGATTAGTAGGAGAAATAAATGTTTAAAGATTTTGAAAAACTTCATAATTTTCCAATTTTAAAAAAAATTAAACAAATAATTTTGGTAATTTTTTTATGCAGTTTTTTAATAAATAGTTTAACCATCGCGGTTTCCTTTTATTCAATGCAGATTTTTGATAAGGTTTTAAATTCATCAAGCTTACCAACCCTGTTTTACCTTACTTTATTAACAATAATTTTGATATTTTTCATCAATTTTTTTGGTAATTTTAGAAATGATTTAATGCAGAAAATTAACATCATTATTCAGAAAAAAACTTTGAATAAAATTCAACATCTAAGCAATATAAATAAGAAAATTTATATTACCCAAAATCTTCAAAAAATTAATGGATTTTTTAATAGCAATTCTGCGAATTGTATTTTTGAAATATCATTGTCATTTTTTTATATAATTGCGATTTTTTTAATCAGCCCAATGCTGGCTATGTATGCTTTGATAGCTTTATTTATAATAATTATATTTGATAAATTTCATCAAAAAAATATTTTATATTTACAGCAAAATTTGCAGAAAAATCACGAAAAAAATTCGCAGAATTTTTTAATGATAAATCGTGAAAATATTGCAACAAAATTTAATCAAATTATTCAAAATATTTTTCAAAAATGGCAAAATAATTATAAATTTTTTATTAATTTAGAGTTAAATTATTACAAAATTTATAATAAATATTTGGTCGCCAGCAAAAATTTACGATTGTTATCACAAATTCTGGCGACAATGATTTGTGCATACTTGGTAATAAAAAACCAAATTTCGGTTGGTTCAATAATTGCGGTATCGATTTTACTTTCAAAATTTTTAGAACCATTTTCTAACGTGATAAATAATTTAAAAAACTTTCAAGATTTTATAAAAAATTTCAAAAATATATTTAATGAAATTGATGATGAAAATGATCATGAAAAACCAAATTTATTTTTTTTAAAATCATTTGAAAAAATTACTTTTAATAAAATTTTTTTTCGCCACCAAGATCATAAAAATTTTATTATTCAAACCGACAATTTTACAATTGAATCCGGAAAAATTATTGCAATTCTAAGCAAGAATGAGTTGGAGCGAGAGGCTATTTATAACTTACTCACTCAAAAATATATTCCAACTTTTGGTGAAATTAAAATTGATGATGTTGATTTGCAAAAAATTCCTCAAAAACAAATATTGGATTTTATTGATTTAATTGAAAATGATCCATTGTTGTTTGAAGGAAATATTTTGGAAAATATTGCCAAAATGTCTAATAATTTTTCTGCAGAAAATGTCATTAATTTTTGTAAAAAATTTACTTTTGATTTCGGATTTTCGACTTTAAAAAATGGTTTTTTAAGTGATATTAAAGATTTAAATAATCATCAAAAATATTGGGTTGGAGCGCTTCGAGCTCTTTATCATTCTCCAAAAATTCTCTTTATCGAAAAATTATTTTTGAATGAAAATTCTCACTTATTTTTTGATTATTTAATCAATTATAAACAATCGCAAAATTCAATAATTTTCATCAATAATCCACCTTTGGAATTTTTCCAAAAAACCGACTGCGTAATTATTTTTAAAAATAATTTTATTAATTTAATCAACACCAAAAATTTTATAAATTCTCATGAAAAAACTCCAAAATTACTCACCTAAAAATTATTTTTATTTAACTATATTTGGACTATTTATTTTATTAATATTTATGGCTCCAATTACTTCAGCTGTAGTTGCTAGTGGCTCTTTAAGTTATGATAATAATAAAAGAAATATTCAACATTTTGAGGGCGGAATAGTTGAAAAACTTTTAGTAAAAAACGGTGATGAGGTTAAAAAGAATCAAGAAATTATTCGACTATCCTCGATAAAAAATATTGCTGACAAAAAAATAATTCAGTGGAAATTGTTATCGATGATTTTGCAAAAACAGTTTTTAGAATTAGAGGGTAGGGGGATTGATAAAATTGATAATCAACAAATTCACAATAGAATTAAATTCTTAATTAGTAATTTTTCATCCAATGAAAAAAATGAATTTACCTACTTGGTGGCAAATTCTCAGCAATATTTAAAAGCCACAATTAATAAATATTTAAAAGATATTGAGATATTTAATTATAAAAAAAATAATTTGTTAGAAAATATTGAAATTAACAAAAAAAAATTAAAAATTGTTAGAAACCAAATTTTGATTTATGAGGATTTTGTTGGTAAAAATATCTTAAATCAAAATTCATTATTTGACCTACAGAAACAAGAGTTTGACTTAATTTCACAAATCATAAATTTTAACAATGAAATAAAAATTATCGATAATCAAAAATTGAGTTTTCGCGAGGAAAATATTGCCAAAATATCGCAAAAAATTCTTGAAACTACGTTTGAAATAAAAATTAATTTAGAGCAAATAAAAATTGCTAATGATATTTTTCAACGTTCAGAAATATTGTCGCCAATTGATGGTTTTGTTGAGAATTTAAAGATTTTTTCGAGTGGTGAAATTATTGAATCGGGTAAGACTATTATGCAAATTATTCCCAAAAATCCGGATTTAATTATAATTGCCAAGGTTAAAAATATTGATGTTGATAATGTGTTTATTAATCAAAATGTTGAGGTTTTTTTAAAGAATTTTTATGAAAAAAATATTCCAAAAATTTCGGGCTCAATTTTTGAAATTTCTAAGGATGTTATTTTTGACGAAAATCTTAGGGATTTTTATTTTGAAGTTAAAATTAAAATTGAAGATTTCTCGGGATTTATAAAATCTCAAAACCTTTCAGCGGGAATGGCTGTCGATGTTTTTATCAAACAAAAGAATCGTAATATTTTCTCTTATATTTTTTCGCCAATTTATAAATCAATTTTGCAATCTTTTAACGAGATTTAGTGGGTTTTTTTATATAAATTAAACCATATTCATCTTTGATTTTTAAATCAAAATTTTTGTAAATAAAATCGCAGTTTTTTTTGCTATATTCGGTTTGAGTAAGAATCATATCAAAATCAAGATTATGTTCATGATAATTGATTAAATCATCGCATGTAAAATTTAGTCTCCAATTTGATAGAAAATATATATCGGGTGGGAATTTATGAATTAGTGGCATTAAAAAACTAAAATTAAAATAATCTCGATCGGCTACAATTTTTTTGGCATTAAATTTTTCAATTTGTGATTTGGTGTAATTGTTAATTTTTTCTGCCTTAGTGACTTTAGAAATAGTGTTTTGTGAAAATTTTATGTTGTAGAAAAAGTTTAGAAAGAGAAAAAATATTAAAAATATTGAGAAGATATTGTCTGAAAATCGTGATTTTTTTAGTAGATTTTTGAAGGAAAATGTTTGATAAAATATCATAAAAGCTAGGGGCAAATATCCAATAGTTAATCGGTATCCAAGGTTAGAGAATCTAGTGATTATCGAGAAAAATAGAATTACAAAAAAAACATTTATCACTAATAATTTTGATATTTTTATATTTCTTTTTGATGAGTTATTTTTTAATTCCATTTTAAAATAATAATAGAATCCAAAGATGGTAAAACCAAAAGTTTGATAAAGACTAAATAACGCTGTGAGATCTAAAATTCTAAAGCCATCTAAAAAATATTGGAAATATTGTGTAAAGAAAACGAAAAATCCCATGAATAAATTAGTCATGATTCTGAAAATCAAATCATCTAAATTGTTTCCGCCATAAATATCGGTTCTATTTTGAAAAATAAATAAATGAATTTCGATAAAATGATAACAATAAATATAGGCTATCAAAGGAATTAAAAAAACAAAAATGAAGAAAATTGACTTGGTTTTGGGGGTTTCTATTATGTCGTCTATCTTGTATTTTCTAGGCAGAGCGCGATAAATGAAAATCAAAATTGATAAGAGTAAATAGAAATTGCGAGTTATTGATAAAAAAGTAAAAATAAATGATAATGTAATGATTATTATCAAATTATTTCTTTTCTTGTAATACATGCCAAGATAGATTCCAAGCATTGCAAGACCTGAGCATAAAATTTCTTTTCCGCTATCGGAAATATAAAGAATTATTGGTGAACAACAAAAGCAAATTACTGTTAAAAAAAATGCTGTGGATTTTTTTTGATAATTATTTATAACTAAAAAAGATGATATTGAAAATATTAAAAAAGATAAATATTGTGAAGCGTAAATCGCAAAATTATCGTTATTGTAAATAAAATAAAAAAGGCTTAAAAAGGCTGAATAGCTAGGGAAGTGATAAGGTTTTAAATTGTTAAAATCGTAATTAAAAAGTGCTAATTCATCATAATAAAGATCGAGAGCATAATTAATTAATCCGGTTGATTTTTGATCTCTATAAATGTCTTTGGCGATTGATAAATATTGAAATGAATCATTGGCAATAAAGCTTGGAATGCCATTAAAGAAATAATATTGAATAACAAAAAACATTGCCCAAATAATGGCAAAAAAACAAAAATAAATAATATTTTTTTCTCGTTGAAAAAAATTTGGCATTTGAATTTTAAATTAAAAAATTATCCAAGAAATGTATAAAAAATATATTAAACAATTTACAAAAATTAGAGATTTTAACGATTTAATCAAGTTTATTTTTGCTATTTTAGATGATAAAAAAATTAGATTTTTGGTGGTTGGAGCTTACAATACTTTGGTTTGTTATATTTTTGGTTTGTTTTATTTTAAATTTTTTGAAATTAATCTCGCCAAAATTACAATTTTTAATATAATTATTACGATTCATAGTTTTTTGACCCATAAATTTTTGAGTTTTCAAAAGAAA
>JBIIBR010000050.1:0-7797 GCA_044239285.1 Rickettsiales bacterium
GGTGTTAATTTTGTCCTTGATTAATATTGGTTTTTCGCAATTATTTGCTTATCACATTAATCTATTTTTTTCGCTAATATTATTTTACTTGTTGCATTCTTACTTTACTTTTAAATAATTTTGTTAATTTGTTGGTCTTGAAGCCTTGACAATCTTGATTGTAAATTTTTTGTTTGCCTTTTTGTAAGTAGATTTTTATAATAGCAATTAAATCTCTAGTAAATCTAGTTTTTTCTAGCATTATTTTAATGCATATTGGCCCCATCGTCTAACGGTTAGGACGTCACCCTTTCACGGTGAAAATACGAGTTCGAATCTCGTTGGGGTCACCAAAATTTCTGATCTAAATTTAAAAAATATGAAAAAATTTTCGTTAATTTTGATATTATTTTTTCACTCGCTCAATTGCTTTGCCCAAGATACAATTTCTAAAGATGAATTCCTTATAAAAATTAGAAATCATCGCTTCGAACCAGAATTAATCAATGTTCCTGCTGATACAAAATTCAAAATTATTGTTGAAAATCTTGATAATACCATCGAAGAATTTGAGAGTGATGATTTGAAAAAAGAAAAATTAGTTGGTGCTGGCAAAAAAGTTACCTTACAAATTTCGCCATTAAAAGCTGGAGAATATAAATTCTATGGCGATTTTCATCAAAAAACTGCTCAGGGCAAAATTATTGTTAAATAATTAATGTCGAAAAATATTATCCAAAATAATTTTATGCTTGAGGCTTTGAATCAAGCCAAAAGTGCTTTAAATTTTGATGAAGTGCCTGTAGGTGCGGTGATAGTTGAGAATAATCAAATTATTGCCTCGGGTTTTAATCAGAATCGCCAAAAATGCGATCCAACTCTTCACGCTGAAATTGTTGCGCTTAGAAATGCTTGCCAAATTAAACAATCCGCCAAATTAGAAAATTGCGATATTTACATTACTCTCGAGCCCTGCGCTATGTGTCTAATCGCCTTAAGTTACGCTCGCATTCGTCGAATTTATTATGGCGCTAATGACGAAAAATTTGGTGCCATTGAAAGTAATCCGCTATTTTTAGGAGCCCAAAATGCCTATTTTAAAAGCGAATTTTATTCTGGAATCTGTGCCGAAGAGTCTAAAGCAATTCTCCAAAATTTTTTTAAAAATAAACGTTAAATCAATATAAAAACCTAAAAAATAACTTTACTTTTTGCTAAAATCGCCAAGAATAATGGTACTTATTTTTTTATAAAAAACTTTCACAATATGAGTTTAGAAATTTTACAAAATTTACTTCAAGTTCCCGATTTATCTGATAAAAAATGGATTTACGAACAATATGATTCGCAAGTGATGAATGACACTATTTTGACTGGTGGCGATGCCTCAATCGTTAGAGTTCACGGCACTAAAAAAGCATTGGCGATGAGTGTTGATTGCACTCCACGTTATGTTGAAGCTGATAGCTATGAAGGCTCAATCCAAGCCGTTTGCGAGACTTATCGCAACATTTCGGCGGTTGGCGCTAAGCCTTTGGCGATTACCAATTGTTTAAATTTTGGCAATCCACAAAAACCTGAAATCATGGGACAAATTGTGCGTTCAATTCAAGGTATCACCAAAGCCTGCAAAGAGCTTGATTATCCAGTTGTTTCGGGCAATGTTTCGCTTTATAATGAAACCGACGGTAAAGCAATTAAACCGACCCCAGCCATTGGTGGAGTAGGGCTATTAGTCGATGCCAACAAAAGATGTGATACTAAATTTAAAATAATTAATGACCAAATTTTTGTAATTGGTAAAACTTTGGGTCATATTTCTTGTTCAATTTATGAAAGAGAAATTTTGAAAGTTGAGAATCAAAAAAATCCACCAAAAGTTAATTTAATTGAAGAAAAAAAGAATTCTGAATTTGTGCGTTTGTTAATTTCTCAAGATTTGATTAACTCATGCCACGACGTCTCCGACGGCGGTTTGTTAGTTGCGCTTTTTGAAATGTCAACCAAGGAATTGGGATGCAAAATCGACATTTCATCTTTAAAAAATGAAGAGGTGAATGATGAAAACGCAATCTTGTTTGGCGAGGATCAATCGCGTTATGTCATCTCAATTTCCAATGAAAATTTAAAAGATTTTTTGAAAATTGCCGAACAAAATAAAATTGAAATTTTTAAAATCGGCGAAGTCGTTAAAGAAAATATTAATTTAAATTCTCAACAATTTAATGTTGCAGAATTGCAAAAAATTTCACAAATAACATTTGAAAAAAACTTTTCTTAGAAAAATTATGAAAAAATCTCTGATTTTTTTAAGAATAAATAATTTTTATGAATAGAAAATCATTCCGTTACGCCTCACTAGCAATGAATCTCCTCGAAAAGCTTTTGGGAACAAGATTCACCATCTCTGGAATTGAAAAAATTCCCAATCAGCCCGTGATGTTTGTTGCCAATCATTTTACGCGTTCGGAAACTTTTTTTGTACCTTATATAATCAACAAGGCGACGGGTCGCCACATTAGATGCTTAGCGGATTCCAAAATATTTTCTGGCATTTTTGGTAAATTTTTAACTTCGGTTGGAACGGTTTCAACCAAAGATCCAAATCGCGACAATATTATCATTGAAGATTTGGTGAGCGGTGCTTTTGATTGGATGATTTATCCCGAAGGCAGTATGATTAAAAACAAAGAAATAAAATATAATGGTCTTTATATAAATAGCACTCCATATCGAGTTGGACCGGTTAGAACTGGCGCCTCGGTTCTTGCTTTAAAATCTGAATTATTTCGCACCGAAATCGTTGAAGCTTACCAAAATAATGATCAACAAACTCTCGATAATTATAAAATAAATAATGGCTTAACTTATCATGATTCTTATAAGGATTTACAAACTAAAATAGTTCCTGTTAACATTACTTATTACCCAATTCGTCCCGGAGATAATAAAATCAAAGCTTTAGCTGCAGTTTTAATCAAAAATTTACCCAAACAAATCGTCGAAGAGCTTGAAATTGAAGGTAATATTTTGTTGGATGCCGATATTAATATTAGCTTCGGAGATCCGATTAATCTTGCTGAATACATTAAAGCCACTCGCACCATAATTAATAAAATTCCAATTATTAAAGGCGAAACCAAAAATAATTTTATTTTGAAATATTTTCGTTCTCGTTTAACTAGCGATTTTATGGAGAAAATATATTCGGATGTGCAAATAAATTTTGATCATATTTTTGTGTCGGCGTTAGTTCATTCGCCTCATTCCAAGATTACAATCAATCATCTCAAAAGAATCATTTATTATTCGGCAATATTGATTGCTAAAACCAAAAAATATCGACTTAATTCATCAATTTTTGAAGAGAATATTTTTAAAATTTTTAGCGATGAAGATTGTTTCGAATTTGACGGTGTTTTTAATTTGGCAATAAAACAAAATTTGATTAAAAAAATATCTGATAATGAAATTGAAATCTTTAAAAATCTGTTAAATAAAGAATATGATTTTCATCAAATTAGGATTGAAAATACTCTGCAAGTTATTTTGCGTGAATTTGCTCTTTTAGAAAATGCTAATAGCGTCGTCAAGAGAGTCTGTTCAACGAATGAGAACGATTTAAAAGAAATAGTTTTTAAAAATATTTATGAAGCCGATCTTAAAATTTTTGAGAAAAATTATTCAGAAAATTTTGATAAAAATTTTTCAAAAAATAAATCAATTGGCTCACCTAATTTTTTAAATAATGATATAAAATTGCCCACAAAAATTCAAAATCTTGGAGTGGTTTTGGTGCATGGTTATAAATCGGCTCCAAAAGAAGTTGAAGAATTGGCGAAATTTCTTAACGGCTACGGCATCAAGACTTACAGTGTTCGTTTAAAAGGTCATGGAACCGCGCCCATCGACATAAAAAATTATTCTTGGTTTGATTGGTATGAATCGATGCAAAGAGGATATTGCGCATTGAGCAATATTTGTTCACATGTTGCTATTGTAGGTTTCTCAACCGGTGGTTTATTATCGCTTTTAAGTGCTTCGCAAAAAAAATCCTTTAATAATTTGGCGGGAGTTGTGTCGATTAATTCGGCATTAAAATTACGTGATATTAAGTCAAAAATGATCCCAGGAATTAATTTATGGAATGAATTACTTGAAAAATTTAATCTTGAAAAAGGGCGAATGGAATTTATTGAAGATATTCCCGAAAATCCTGATATCAATTACTCCCGCAACTATATTAAGGGAGTTTACGAACTCGAAAAACTTATGATTTTATGTGACGATAATTTGCATAAAATTTTATGCCCAACTTTAGTCATTCAATCGAAAAATGATCCGGTTGTTAATCCAATAAGTGGCAAAATAATATTTGATAAAATTCAATCTAAAACAAAAAAAATAATTGAAATGGATTTTGAAAATCATGTAATTATAACAGCAAAAAATAAAGAAATGGTGTTTCAAGAAATAATTAATTTTTTTAATCAGCAAAAAATAATATGATTTTATAATATTTTACTTTAAATTTATTTAAAAAATTTGATTTTCTAAAATGAGATCTAGGCCACAAAAACAAATAGAGCAAGATATCGAAACCGAAGAAGAAGATATTGCGGTGGAGGTTAAAGATGAAGGCTCCTCCGTATCTGCTAGTAAAAAAAATACCGCATTAATTATTGTTGCATCAATTATTTTAGTTTTTGTTTGTTATTATATTTTCTTTTCGGGTCCTTCTACCCAAGCCCCAGTTCTTGTGCCTGTTACTCAAATTCCAGATGTTATGGATAAGGGAGGTGGAACAGCCGAACAAGTTGCTCCCAAAGAAGAAGAGGATAAATCAATTTACGATTTAACTGAAGTTGATAAAAAAGAAAAAGACGATGTCGAATTGCTTGAAAAACAAGCAAAGCCAGAGATTCCAGATATTCCTGAATTGCCAAAAGATGTTGAGCCTTCTGAGTTAATCGATATCAATAAAATGAAAAGTAAAACAGAAGATGGCGCTGAAATCGATCCTAATTCACCTAATGCCAATCCTGATTCAATTAATAAAAAATCTAATCAAAATTTTGCGAATTCTGAAGATATAAAATCGCGCGATCAAAAAATCCAAGAACTTGAATTAAAGCTTAAAGAGCAACAAGAAAATCAAGAAAAAGAAAATAAGGCTTTGCTTGAAGAAACAAAAAAATTGAACCAACAAAATTTAGCTTCGCAACAAAAAGTTCAAGAAGAAGAAATTATAAAACAAGAAAATTTAGATAGTGTTTTAGAGCCGAGATATTCACCAATCGTGGTGTTTTCCGACAGAAGAGATGGTTCTCCGCCACTTGGAGTTGGCCAAGAAAAAAATATTATAGTTTTAAAAGAAGATGAAATTAAAAAAATTGCTAAAACTGAAAAAAATATTGAAGTTAGAATGATCGAGGATCGTTCAAGAACAATTGCTCAGGGTAAATTATTAAGTGCCATTTTAGAAACCTCGATTAACACTGAATTTCCTGGGCCGGTGCGGGGAATTATTACTCGAGATGTTTATGGTGAATCAGGTAGAGAAGTCCTTATTCCCAAGGGCTCAAGACTTTACGGAACTTATTCGGCTGAAATTAAAAGAGGGCAGGGGCGAGTTAATATTTCTTGGTCACGTTTGCTTCGACCAGACGGCATAAGTTTAAATATTTCTTTAAGTGCCTCCGATCAATCAGGTCGTGCGGGAATTTCGGGTGAAGCCGATAATCGTTATAGTTCTTTGGTGGCGAATTCTTTATTGGCGAGTGTTTTGGCGGTGGCGGGAACGGCGGCGGCACAACAAGTTATGGGTGGCAATTCGCAAACTTCAACTACTTTAAATGCTTCGCAAGGAACCACTACAACCTACGGCAATGCCGGCAACCAAGCATTATATGATGTCACTAAAACTATTATCGATATTGTTACGGGAATTATCAAAAACACAATTGACTTAAACCCAGTAATCAGAGTTCCTCAAGGCACTAGAATGACAGTAATTGTTAATAATGACATAGTGGTTCCTTATATGAGAAAAACTAATGCTAAAAATAATTTTAAATAAAATTTTTAAGATAAATTTTTTTGAAATCCTCTTGTTTGTTTTTTAGCGATTTATAAAATTGCCAATAATTTTTAAACCCAAAATAATATTAAAATGTCTATCAAAAAAACCGCTTATTCCTGCCAATCTTGTGGTGCAATTCATTTTAAATGGTCGGGAAAATGCACGGATTGCGGGGCTTGGAATAGCTTGGTTGAAGAGTTTGCCGAAGGTGGAACTTCACATTTTTCACGAATTGAAGATGATAAAACTAGTAAAAATTCAAGCAATAAAAATTCACGCAAAGCTAGTTTGGTTAGTCTTAACGGCGAAGCCCAAGAATTTCCACGTATAAAAACCGGAATAAATGAATTAGATAGAGTGCTGGGAGGTGGCTTGGTTCAAGGTTCTGTGGTTTTGATTGGTGGCGATCCGGGAATCGGAAAATCAACTTTATTATTACAAACCGCGGATAGTTTGGCTAAATCAAAAAATTCGATAATTTATATTTCGGGTGAAGAGTCGGTCGACCAAGTAAGGCTTAGAGCTAAGCGTCTCGAATGTGATGAACAATCGATCAAACTTGCTTCAACCACCAATGTTGCCGAAATTATTAATACCATCAAAGACGAAAAATCCCCAGTTATTGTAATTATTGATTCAATCCAAACTATGTTCATCGAAGAGCTGTCATCGGCTCCGGGAACGGTTTCGCAAGTTCGCGCTTCGGCGGGCGAATTAACAATTTTTGCCAAAAAAAATAATATAACTTTATTGATTGTGAGCCATGTCACCAAAGATGGTCAAATCGCTGGTCCCAAGGTTCTAGAGCATATGGTTGATACCGTTCTTTATTTTGAAGGCGAAAAAGATTTACATTTTAGAATTTTGCGAGCGATGAAAAATCGCTTTGGCGCGGCCAATGAAATTGGCGTTTTTGAAATGAATGATATCGGTTTATCCGAAGTCTCAAATCCAAGTGAATTATTTTTGGCTTCTTATGATCGCGATACCAGCGGAACCGCCGTTTTTGCTGGCATTGAAGGCACTCGCCCAATTTTAGCGGAAGTTCAAGCTTTGGTGGCGCCATCTTTCATTCCAACGCCTAGAAGGGCTGTGGTCGGTTGGGATTTAAATCGTTTGGCGATGATTATCGCTGTTTTAAATTCAAGATTTGGTTTAAATTTGTTCGATAAGGAAGTTTATTTGAACATTGTTGGAGGCTTGAAAATAGTTGAAACTTCGGCGGATTTGGCGGTGGCTTGCGCCTTAATTTCATCGGCGCGAGATATTGCTTTGCCTTCTTCAACCATTGCCATTGGTGAAATTGGTTTGACGGGAGAAATTAGAATGGTTGGCAATTTAGAAGCACGATTAAAAGAAGCGCATAAGCTTGGATTCAAGAACTGCCTGATTCCAAAGGCTAATGAAAAAAATAAACATTTTGCTAATTTGAAAAAATCCTTGCCCGATTTAAATTTTCATTTCATCGCTCACATTCGCGATTTAGCAAAATTTTTGAAAAAATAATTGAGATATTTTATTAATTTGAATTGATTTAAACTAAGCCTTACTTTGTTGTTGTAATTTATAATTATTTTTTTACCATCCAAAAAATTGTTTAATATAATTTTTAAAAACACTAAGTTATAAAACTATGCTATATTATCCTTCTTCTTCTTCTTCTTCTTCTTCTTCTTATGGAGTTTTTCAAGGAGCAAGTAATTTCGGACAAAATTATGGACCATCATCTTGGCCTG
>JBIIBR010000094.1:0-5520 GCA_044239285.1 Rickettsiales bacterium
TATTGAAGGTGGCTGGCCCGGTGCGAATCCGATTGATGATGAATTTTTTTCAAAACTTCCAAAATCAGAAAAATCACAATTTGTGGCGTTTGGCATGACACGACGCGTTAATAGTTCGGCGGGAAATGATAATGCCCTTAATGCTTTAATTAACTCGCCAGCCAAATCAGTTTGTATCGTCGGCAAAAGTTGGGATTTTCATTTAACTCACGCTTTAAACATTTCCGAACAAGAAAATTTGGCGATGATTGCCGAATCAATTAAGCATATTGTTAAGAAAAAAAATCGCCATGTTTGACGCTGAGCATTTTTTTGACGGTTACAAAGCTAACCCAAAATTTGCCTTAAATGTCGCCAAAACTGCATTTGAAGCGGGCGCGAGATGGATAATTTTATGCGATACCAATGGCGGAACTTTACCTTCCGAAATAAAATCAATTATTGCCGAAGTGGTAAAAATTATTCCCGGAGAAAATCTTGGAATCCACTGTCACAACGATACCGGCAACGCCGTTGCCAATTCAATTTGCGCGGTCGAAGCCGGAGTTCGTCAAGTTCAAGGCACAATAAACGGGCTTGGCGAAAGATGTGGTAACGCTAATTTGACTTCAATCATTCCAACTTTGGCTTTGAAAATGGGCTATGATATTGGAATCGCAGAAATTGATCTTAAAAATTTAGTAAAAGTTTCGCGTTTTCTCGATGAAATTTTAAATAAAGAAGGCGATAAATTTGCGCCTTATGTTGGTAAATATGCTTTTGCTCACAAAGGCGGTTTGCATGTGTCGGCGGTAGCTAAAAATGCTAGCTCTTATGAACATATTGACCCCGAAAAAGTTGGCAATCATCGTCAAATTATGGTTTCTAATCAGGCTGGACGTTCAAATATTATAAGTCGCTTGAAAGAAATTGGATTAATTAAAAATGAAGAAAATTTAGGCGATAAAATTAGTGATTTAGTTAACATTGTTAAAGATTTAGAAACTCAAGGTTACGCTTATGATTCGGCCGATGCAAGTTTTGAAATTTTAGCCAAAAAATCCTTGTCAATCGTTCCAAATTTTTTTGAATTGGTCAGTTTTAATGTCGTTGATGAAAGAAGTCATGGCAAAAATGGCGAGATTATCACGATGGCGGAAGCCAAAATAAAAATAAAAATTGGCAACAAAATTTCGATGGCAATTTCTAAAGGTAACGGACCAGTCAACGCTTTGGATAAGGCATTGCGTAAGGCTTTATCGCGAAAATATCCGATTTTGAAAAATATAAAATTGAGCGATTATAAAGTTAGAATTTTAACTCCATCCGACGGCACTCAAGCAATTACGCGCGTGCAAATTGAATCTTGCAATGAAAAAGGCGAAGTTTGGACCACGATTGGGGTTTCACAAAACATTATCGACGCTTCTTTCCGAGCACTTCACGACAGTATGACTTATTGCTTAATTCGCAATTAATTTAAAATTTTTTCAAAATATCAATCAATTCTTGATGATCGAAGTAAATCGCGACAGCTCCTTTATTATCAAAACCATTTTCTAAAATATTTTCTTCGATTGTTTTGGAAATTTTAGTCTCAGAATGCCCATAAATAATTGGACAAGCGCCAAGATTGTGAGCACATTCAACGTCGGCAATCGTGTCGCCAATAAACCAAATATGATGCTTATTTGGATCGATTCCAGATCCCATTAAGGCAAAATCGGCAGGCTCGCGACTTGGTTTGTCGGTGTTGGCATCTTGAGCGCCAACTAACGAAAAAAATAAATGTTCGAGTTGTAATTTTTTAACTTCTTTACGCAAAGTAATACCGATTTTATTGCTTACTAAAAATTGTGGAATATTTAAATTTTTGACAAAATTTAGCAATTCGAATGAATTTTTTAATAAAGAAATTTGAGCGATATTAATGTCGTGATAGGCTTTTTTGTAAATCTCGCCTGCCCTTTCCCATTCCGCACCAAAAATTTCTGGAAATGATTCGCGCATCGATTTATGAACCGAATCACGAACTTTTTCCAAACTCCATTCTTCGCGATCCATAGTTCGCATGGTTTGATTGATGGCGTTTTTTATTAATGGCCAAGTATCGACCAAAGTGTTATCCCAATCGTAAATAATGGCGTCGGGCTTGCGCAGATTTCTAAAATTTTCACGATTTTTTTCAAGATTTGGCATATTTTATAAATTTTCTTTGGTTGTTTTGGGGGGACGCGGATCAAAAAATTTTTCAAATTTATTTTTCATGCCGTCCATTTCTTTGGCTTCGGGCAAAGCATCTTTTTTCTTGGTAATATTTGGCCATTTTTTGGTATATTCGCGATTAATTTCGACCCATTTCATTAAATCGGGGGCTTCGGGCGAAATGGCTTCAGCTGGGCATTCTGGCACACAAACTCCACAATCAATACAAGCTTCGGGATCGATAACCAACATATTTTCGCCTTCGTAAAAACAGTCAACGGGACACACCGAAACGCAATCGGTATATTTGCATCGAACGCAATTATCGGTAACAACGTAAGTCATAAATTTTTTAAAGTTAGGGATTGAATTTTTCTTTTCATAATTTCGTTTTTAACCGCAATTAAAGACATAAAAATGAAAGTACAAAAATAGAAGGCGAACATTAACAATAAAGGCTCCAAGAAGGATGAATGAATGGCAACGCCACCCGAACGAATAATGCTGGCTTTTTGATGAAGCGAATTCCAATATTCCACCGAAAATTTAATAATTGGAATATTGATCAAGCCAATGATTGATATGATTGCCGAGACTTTTTCAGCTTTAATTTTATCTTCAATATTGTCGAATAAAAGTAAATATCCCAAATATAAAAAGAATAAAATTAACATTGAAGTAAGTCGCGCATCCCACGCCCACCAAGTGCCCCAGATCGGCTTGCCCCAAATCGCTCCCGTGACCAATGTGATTAAAGTAAAAACGCAACCGATTTCGGCGATGGCGCGCGCGATTACGTAAAAAAAGCGATTTTTCCAAATAAAACCTCCGATATTGAAGCTAGCCATTAAGCAATAAATCAACAAAGACATCCATGCCGACGGCACATGAATATACATAATTTTAACAGCGTTGCCTTGTTGATAATCGTTGGGGGAAGAAGAAATTGCGATAAGCGCAAAAATTAAAAAAATATTGGCTAAAATTATAAAAATCGGCGTAAAAATACGAAAATTTTTGTCAAAATTTTTTAATTGTAAGAAGTAATTTATCATTTTAAAAATTAAGAAAATGAGGGCTTAATATAACAAACACTTTAAGAAAAAATAAAATTTTATGCAAATATTATTTTGTTTGTTATAATTCTTTAATTGCAAAATCTCTTTCGATTTTTATATCGGTTCCCGTCCCCTTAAATTGCAAAAGAAGCTCTTCTTTGCGATTATCTTTGATATAAATATGCGACGAGGAAACTACTCCCGAGCTAAGATTCCAAGTTGGATCAACATAAATCCAATTGCCATCGACATAAATCATATTCCACGCATGGCTGTCGAATTTATCATATTCACCAAAAGCATAACCATGAACAATCGATGATGGAATTTTAGCGACTCGCGCCAAGGCGTTAAACAAAGTTGCGAATTCACTACAAACCCCAGATTTAGTTTGTAATATTTGCTCAACTGTTAATAATTTTCCAAAATAACTTAAATCATATTTTAAATTTTTATTAACATAGGCTATAATTTTGGCATGAAGTGGCATAAAATCATATTGCGGATCCATAATAATTTTTTGCAAAATTGGTTGTAAAAGTATTTTTTCACTTTCCGAAGTTTCAAGAAATTTTTCAAATGGACGATTATTTTTTACGGTATATTTTTTACCAGTTTTTATAAAAGCTCTATTTTGGATAAGCACTTCTTTGTCTGTGGCTTTAACATTAAAAGCTAAAACATCATTGTCGCGATTGGTAATATGTTTTTTTGGAAATTTATTGGCGCCAATCGTCTGATTGTTAACTTCTTGCGCCCCTCCCCTAAATAAATAAGGAGCGGTAATTTCTAGCTCACCCTCCAAATTATTTAAAACAACTTTACTGTTGATTAAAACTTCCCAAGATTTTGAAGAATCGGTTAACTTTAACATTTCTTGAATACCATCGCGAGGAACTTTTCCAGTAAAGGTAATTTTTTTATTCTCATTGCCAAGATTTTTATGCGAAGAAACTAATTCATAAGAAGATTTTGATTCGTTATTTTCATTAAAATCTAACGAAATCTTTGCCATCGCACCCGAGGCAAATTTGGGAATATAAAATTGCTCTTGGCGAATATATTTATTAATTTTTTCATAATAATCTTGAGATTCATATTCAATCTCAGCGAACTGATTATTTACCAATGGTTTATTAAAAAATATTTCGAAAGATCCGGGAATTGAAAGCGATTGCGCATCTCTATAATCAACTCTCACCATTGATGTGTTTAATTTTCTTTGTGGCGAAGAGCTATTAATTGAAAAGGAGCTTATAGAATAATCTTTTGGCAAATTTACCGCTTGAATTTTAATTAAAAATTTAGAGCGTCGACCATAATCGGTTAATTTTGCTTCTTCTTTCCATTCAATAATCTTAACATCTGCTAATGCTTGAGAAGTTAAAAAGAAAAAAACTAAAAATGTTGATTTTAAGTAATTCATAAATTTTCTATTTGAAATAAATATTTTTTAACAATTATAATTGCTAAAAATTTTTTTTGATAAATTTTAGAAAGATTTACGTATTAAAAATAATTCTCAATCAAATTATCGCATTAATGTTGTTTTGAGATAATAAATTATAAAATTTTTAAATCCAAGGTCTGTCATATTCTGGAGCGCTTTCAGAGAGCGGAGATGAGGGGATATCGGCATAAACCTCGCCATGCATTTTTATCACAACTCGTCCTGTGTTTGTTACTTTGCCAATCACCGCAAAATCGAGACCCCATTTTTCAAAAATTTTCTGCGCAAAATCTTCTCTTTCGGGTTTAATAATCATCAACATTCTTTCTTGGCTTTCGGAAAGCATAATTTCGTATGGAGTCATGTTTTTCTCACGTTGCGGAACTTTTTCTAATTCAAGCTCAATGCCCGTTCCACCCTTCCCCGACATTTCAAATGAAGACGAAGTCAAACCCGCCGCGCCCATATCTTGAATCGACAAAATGCAATCACTTTGCATTAATTCGAGGCAAGCTTCGAGAAGTAATTTTTCAGCAAAAGGATCGCCAACTTGAACCGTCGGACGCTTATCTTCATCGCCTTCTTTGAATTCATCAGATGCCATCACCGCGCCATTAATGCCATCGCGACCAGTTTTTGAACCAACATAAACCACACTGGCTCCAACTTCTGAGGCGGCCGAATAAAAAATTTTATTTTGATCGGCTAAACCCACCGTCATGGCATTAACGATAATATTGCCATTATAACTTTTATCAAAAGTAACTTCGCCTCCAACCGTAGGAACGCCAACGCAATTGCCATATCCACCAATTCCTGAGACTACTC
>JBIIBR010000095.1:0-5444 GCA_044239285.1 Rickettsiales bacterium
TTCTTGAGCAAATTTTTTAACAAAATAATCCGCTCTTTTTTTATAAAGTTGGCGTAAATTTATTAAATATTCATCGCTTTTTTCTGATAAAGCGCTCGCCGAAACCATTTGCAATGGCGAAAAAGATCCGTAATCAAGATAAGATTTAATTTTATATAAAGCCGAAATCAAAGTTTTATTGCCAACCGCAAAGCCGACGCGGGTTCCCGCCATTGAATAGCTTTTTGAAACCGAAGAAAATTCGATAGCAATTTCATCGGCTCCCTTAACTTCTAAAACCGAATTTGGTTTACTTTTTTCATCGAAATATAGTTCACAATAAGCTATATCGGAAATTATGTATATTTGATGTTTCTTGCAAAAAGCTACTATTTCCTCATAAAAACTAATATCAGCAATTTGCGTTGTCGGATTGCATGGGTAAGAAATTATAACCGCTTGTGGTTTTTTTGTGGAATTTTCGACGTGATGAATGAAATTTTTTAAAAATTCTTGGGCGGTTAAAGCATTAATATGAACGATATTGCTTTTAGAAATTATGAAAGCGAAAGTATGAATTGGATAAGATGGCGAAGGGACGCAAATGTAATTTTGATCGTCAGAAATCGCCGTTGCTAATGATGCGATACCCTCCTTAGCACCAATCGTGACAAGGCTTTGCGTTTTGTAATCAAGTTCGACATTAAATCTTCTTTTATAATAATCACAAATGGCTTTTTTTAAAATTTCAATGCCACCCGTGACCGAATAACCAAAAAGCTTGGGATTTTTTGCAAGCTCGGAAAGCTCATTCATCACATGTTGTGGTGGCGCGGAATCTGGATTGCCCATGCCAAAATCAATAATATTAAAACCGCTTTCAATTGCTTGTTGCTTAAGTTGATAAATCGAAGCGAAAATGTATGGCGGTAATTTTTCCGATAAAAAAAATTTGGACATTGTGAAATTAACTTTTGTTTAAATCTTTGTTTTTGGTCATTGGATCTGCGGTAAAGGTGGTTTTTATCGGATTTGAATTTGGGGCGTTGACCGATTTTGAAGATAAAATTTTTGTTATTCCCAATGGCGAAATTTTACGCGATCTATTTTCAAAATTAACAATCAAAGCCAAATAATAAGCCATGTTTTTACTTCCGACCGCCACAATAATTCTAAGTAAATCTTCGGGCGACAAATCGTCAATATCAATAATTTTAATAAATTGATTGATGGGTTCCGCATTATTATTTTTTATGTTACGAAAATCGTCTAAATTATCTGAATTCGATGATTCTTGCTCGCTTTCATTGCCATTATAAAAATTATTTTTGTCGCTCATAACTAAATTGTTCCTCTTGAAATTCGAAATAATCGATTTAAAACTTTTATAAGATTATTGAAATATTGTAATTCATTTTCCGCAACTTTATATTCGCCCAATTCGATATCTTTTTCAGTGATTGGAGTAAGTCTACCGTAGGTCAAATCATCATCCGAAAATTTTGAAATATGATAAAATAATTCTTCAACAAATCTTTCAATTTCTGGTAAAGTGGCCTTCATCGCCTCATCTTTTCTAGCAATTTCAATGATATTTTCAATAAATTGATTCTTCGGCGAGGGGCTTGACGATGGGGAATATCTGTAATCAATTTCAGCCATAATTTATTATAAATAAATTTTCAAAAAATTTTTAAATTGCGAAGAAATTAAGTTGGTTTTATTAAGTCTAGCCTCAACAAAATCTTTAACTCTCGGTATAAAATTAATATATTGATTTTTGCCATCTCTTAAATGCAATCGAGCAAAAATTCCGAGAATTTTTATATTTCTTTGCAAAGAAATAATTTCATAATCAACTAAAAAATCTTCACGATTATAATTAGCTTTTGAAATAAAATAATCAAATAATTTTTGTTTATTTTTTTCGTCAACATCTCTTCTAGCATCTTCAAGCAATGACAATAAATCATAAGCATAAGAGCCAATTAAAGCATCTTGGAAATCAAGCAAACCAACGCCTTCAAAGCCATTTGCATTATTTAAAACCATCAAATTATCGGCATGATAATCACGCAAAACTAATGCTTGATTTTGTTTTGATAATTTATCAAACAACTCAATCCAATAAAATTTATAATCTTGTATTTGTTGCAAAGAAATTTTATGATTTTTCCACGGCAAATACCAATCAATGAAAAGCATAACTTCACGGAACAAAGTGGCGTGGTTGTAATGCAAAATATCAATATTTTTTAACGAAATTTTTTGTATTTCGATTAAGGCATCGCAAGCTTTTTCATATAAAAAATATTCATCGGCAATATTTTTTTGCAAAGCTTTTGAATAAGTTTCATCGCCAAAATCTTCAAGCAAAACAAATCCCAAATCGGTATTTTTAGCCAAAATTTTTGGAGCACGAAAACCATTATTAACTAAAATTTCGTCAATTTTTATAAAGGGCGCGACGTCTTCATGCGACGGTGGCGCAAACATCAAAATAAAAGTTTTTTCTTGAAAAAAAACTCGATAATAAGAGCGAAATGAAGCATCGCCAGCAATTTTTTTAATTTGACAATTTATTAAACCATTTTCTGCTAAAAATTTTTGCGCTGAGACTAAATTTATTTCAATCATATGCTAAAAATCGAGTTTTGAATACCATTCTGGCGGAGCGATATTAGCCATTCTATCTTTTAAAACTTCATTGAAAATTTTATGTGATTTTATCAAGCAATACCAATCTTTAGTTGGTGCATAATGATGCCAATTTATGTCGCCAAAATAATCGAGTACCGAAATATGTGACGCCGCCGAAAAATCCGCGATGGAAATTTGATCGCCCGCCAAATATTTGCGACTTTCCAATAAAAACTCAATATAACTTAAATGAATATTCAAGTTACGTCTGGCAACCCTTAATATCTCTGAGTCGGGAGCTTTTGAACTTGGCAAAAATCGATTAAAATAACGTTCATTTAAAACATGTTTTGTGACTTCATTATAAAATTTTTCATCGAACCAATTTTGCAATCTTCTGGATTCGGCGCGTTTAATATAATTGTCACCAAAAAAATTTTTTCCGTCACTATGTTTTTCTTCAATAAATTCGCAAATTACTGAACTATCAATAATTAAATTAGCACTTTCATTATCAAAAATTATCGGAACCGTGCCGGCTGGATTCATGGCTATGAACTCTTTGCGACGTTCCCAAAAATTTTCTTGGACTAATTCAAAATCAATTTCTTTTGCGGTTAAATGAACTCTAACCTTGCGAGAAAAAGGACATAATGGATGATAATATAATCGATACATAAATTTATGAGTTTTAATTTTTTTTTATTTTAACTAAAATTTTAAAATCGCAAATAATAAATTAAAAAAATATGAAAAAAATTGCATTAATTGATGGATATGGTTTCGTTTTTAGAGCTTATCATTCTATTCCACCCCTGACCCGCAACGATGGAACGCCCGTCGGTGCTGTTTTCGGTTTTACCACGATGTTATTAAAACTTTTGGCATCACTCAATGTCAGCCATATCGCCGTAGTTTTCGATTCGGGAAGTAAAACTTTTCGTAACGATATTTTTCCAGATTATAAAGCCAATCGCCCGCCCTGCCCTGAAGATTTAATTCCGCAATTTTCAATCGTGCGTGAATCGGCTGAAGCCTTGAATATAGCCATTCTAGAGCAAGTTGGCTTTGAAGCCGATGACATTATCGCCACCATCGCCAAAAAATCAGCGAAAGCCGGTTTTGAAGTGGTGATCGTGTCTTCCGACAAGGATTTAATGCAATTGATTGATGAAAATATTTCGATGTTTGATGCCATGAAAAATAAAACGATAAGTTTTAACGAGGTGCATGAAAAATTTTCAGTTAAACCCGATAAAGTTTTGGAAGTTTTATCATTAATTGGCGATTCTTCGGACAACGTTCCCGGCGTTAGAGGAATCGGTCCCAAAACCGCTTCCGAATTAATAAATCAATTTGAAAATATTGAAAATTTATACGAAAATCTTGATAAAATTAAACAAGAAAAAAGACGAGCGATGCTTACTGAAAATAAAGACAACGCTTTTCTTTCAAAAAAATTAATTCGCCTTGATGAAAATGTTAATCTTGGAATTGAAATTGATGATTTGAAAGTGCGAATGCTTGAACCTAAAAAACTGATTTCTTTCCTAGAAAATCAAGGTTTTAGATCTTTAATTTATAAAGTAAAAAAGGAATTTAATATTAGCGAAGAAATCGAAGATAAAAATTTATCTACTAATGAAAATAATCATTCGCAAACAATAAAAAATCTCGAAAAAAATAATAATTTTTTGCAAAAGAAAATAATTATTGATGATAAAAAAATTATTGAAGAAATTTATCAAAAATCACAAAAAAATGGCACCGTAATTATTGATTTTGCAATTCAAAATAATCAATTTAATTTTATTACGTTAACACCCGCTTCAACCAATGAAAACAATGATGAAACCTATTTTTTAAATTTTGAAAATTCCTCAATAAAATCAACGGAAACTATTGATTTATTAAATTTTTCTGATGCTAAAAATTCTTCCACAAATTTACAAATTTCCATTATCGATTTTAACAAAATTTTATTTGATAATTCCATTAGAAAAATTTTTTTTAACGGCAAAAATTTTCTCAGATTTTATAAAAATTTTTTACGTGAAAATAATTTCGAAATTCTTCATCAAAATATAATTTTTGACGATGTTAATTTGATAAATTATTTAATAAATTCCTCAATCCACAATTCGCTTCGCGAGCTGATTGATATTAATTTAAATCTTGGTTTTGAGGAACTAGGTTTTGGCGAAAAACTTGATAAAATTGAAGATGAAAATGCGCCAAATATTTTTGAAAATGAACAACAAAAAATTGATTTTTTCTGTTTAAAAAATTTAGCAATTTTACAACTTTATCAAATTTTTGCGCAAAAAATTACCGAGTTAAAATTATATAATTCCTATTTAAGTATCGAACTTCCTTTAATTGAAGTTCTAGCTCAAATAGAGTTTAATGGCGTTAAAATTGATGTCAAAAAATTAGCATTATTGTCGAGCGAATTTGCCCAAAAAATTAATCAACTAACTCAAGAAATTTATCAATCAAGCGGTTGCGAATTTAACATCGCTTCGAGCAAACAATTATCCGAAGTTTTATTTGATAAATTAGGCATCGAATCGAATAAAAAATCTAAAAAAACTAAAGCTTTATCAACCAACGCTAAAGTGTTGGAAGACTTGGCTTTGGACGGTTATGAAATTGCCGGAAAAATTATCGATTTTCGTAAATTTTCTAAATTAAAAAACACTTATTGCGATGCTCTTCCTAAGCAAATTTCAAAAATTACTAATCGTATTCATACTACTCTATCAAACACCGCAACCTTGACTGGTCGCTTGAGTTCAATTAATCCAAATTTACAAAATATTCCG
>JBIIBR010000096.1:0-5410 GCA_044239285.1 Rickettsiales bacterium
AAAATTGGTGGCGTAGTTTATGGAGGCGATTGTTATGCATACGGATGCTTGGCTTCGGGCTTTGTCGATTTAATCATCGAACCCGGATTAAAAGTTTATGATTTTGCCTCGCATATTCCAATTATTAAAAATGCCGGCGGTGTTATTACAGATTGGGAAGGCAATGAATTAAAACTCGAATCGAACACTAGATTAGTTGCCTCGGCGACTCCTAAACTTCACGAAGAAGTTTTGGAAATTATTAATAAATCACACTGATTTACAAAAAAATTAATTGCATTGCTAAATTTTAACAAAAAATTTTATTACCTCGGGAGTTTACAAACTTAATTAAAGCAATTTTTTATAAATTTCGATGGTTTTTTGACACATTAAATCATTGGAAAAATTTTCTTCGACATTTTTTCGACCCGCAACGCCAAATTTTTCAGTTTCCTCTTTTGACATTTCGAGAATTCTATCAATTGATTTAACTAGAGATTCTTGGTCAAATGGCTCAACTAAAAATCCAGTTTCTTCATCAATAATTGTTTCAAGTGCACCACCAATTTTGGTGGCAACAATAATTTTTGCTGAAGCTTGAGCTTCAATTGCAACCCTGCCAAAAGCTTCGGGGCGAACGCTTGGAGCCACCACAAAATGAGCGAGTTGATAAGTTGCCGGCATATCGCGACAAGCGCCAACGATTCTGATTTTGCCCGCTAAATTTTCTTTAACAATTTTTTGCTCGATTTTTTTGCGATAATTTTTATGACCATGATCTGACCCAACCATAACGCAAAAGAAATCATTCTTTACCTTTGCCAAGGCTTCAATCAAGAATTCATGACCCTTCCACGAGGTGAATCTGGCGGGCATTATAATCATTTTTTTATCTTCGGGCAAATTCCATTTCTTGATTAAATCAATGATGCGATTTTTTGAAACTTTATCACGATTAAAATATTGTAAATCAACTCCGCGTTGAATTGTTTGAATTTGATCGGCAAAATTTCCTTGATAATTTCTTAGTAAATAATTCTTGATATAGTTTGAAACAACAATGATAGAATCGGCTTTAAACATTATTGAATTGTAAATTTTTTTCAAAGAAAAATTCTTCAAAAATAAAAAATCTAATGAGTAAGTTCCGTGGATTGTTGAAACTAATTTTATTTTGGTTTTTTTACAAGCATAATAAGCGCTCCACATTGGCGCTCTAGATCTAACATGCACTAAATCAACCTTATATTCATCGATAATTTCCGCAATTTTTTTAATATTTAAGAAAATTGTAAATGGATTTTTTGTTTTAACATCAAGTTCAAGGTGAGTTATTTTTGCTTCTTTTAAATCATAAGTCAAAACTCCACCACTTGAAATAACAATCGGGGAGAAATTTTGCTTTTTTAAAGATTTAGCAATATCAATCGTTCCTCGCTCGACTCCGCCACTTTCTAGGGACGGAATAATTTGTAGAATAACTTTTTGCTTAGAATCTTCCATATTTTTAATTTACAATAATTGTTTCGTTACGCTTAGGACCGGTTGATATAATCGACACCTTAACTGCACACAAAGATTCTATTTTCGCAATATAATCGAGTGCTAATTTTGGCATTTTATCGCGAGATTGAATTCCAACCGTTGATTGCTTCCAACCTTGCATTTCAATGTAAATCGGCTCAATTTTATTCCACAATTCTATCGATTGCGGTAAATAATCAAACTCAATTCCATCAATTTTATAACCAACGCAAATTTTAATTTTATCAAGCTTATCTAGCACATCAATTTTTGTTAATGCAACTTCTTTTATTGATGATAAATTAATAACCTGCTTGACCAAAACGGCGTCGAACCAACCGCATCTTCGGTTACGACCTGTTACGGTTCCAACTTCATTGCCTTCAATTCTGATAAATTCACCAATTTCATCATGTAATTCGGTCGGAAATGGACCCGAGCCAACTCTTGTGGTATAAGCCTTCAAAATGCCAATGGTTTTGTGAATTTCAGCGACTCCTAAGCAAGATCCTAGCGCAATTTGCCCTGCAATTGTATTGCTTGAGGTAACAAAAGGATAAGTGCCAAAAGTTACATCGAGCAACGCCCCTTGAGCACCTTCAAACATGACCGCTTGCATATTTTTTAATTCTTTGGCGATTTCATATGAAGATTTGGCGAAATCTAAAATTTTATTTTGAATCGGCTTTAATTCTTGCAAAATATCATTTAATTCAACTTTTTTAGCACCCAAACTTTGTCGCAAAAGATTGTGATAGAAGAGTAAATTTTCTATCCGACTTTCTAAAACTTCTGAGTCTCTCAAGTCGCATATTCTAAGAGCTCGTCGCCCAACTTTATCTTCATAAGCAGGACCGATTCCGCGTCCTGTCGTGCCAATTTTATTATCGCCTTTTTGCAATTCTAAAAGTTGATCAAGCTCACGATGAACCGATAAAATTAAGCAGCAATTATCAGCGATTGCTAAATTTTTTGGAGTAATTTTTATACCAGCATTTTCAATTTTTTCAATCTCCGAAAATAAAGCTATCGGATCAACCACAACGCCACTGCCAATCACTGAAAATTTACCTCGAATTATACCCGACGGAAGCAAACTTAATTTAAAAGTTTGGTCGCCAACTTTAATGGTGTGTCCAGCATTATGACCACCTTGAAAACGAACCACCGCATCGAAATTATCTGATAAAAAATCAACTATCTTGCCCTTACCCTCGTCGCCCCATTGTAAACCAATTATCGCAGTATTTTTCATGTTAATTTTTTTTATTTTTATTTGATAAATTTAATGAATTTTTCGAGTCATTTAAAGAAAAATATTTGCTACAATAAGGGCAAACTACAAAATCATTAACGCCCATATTAAGATAGACCAAAGGATGTTTTGAACTTTCCACTCCGCCATCACAAGAAACTTTCTTGCTATTAACGAACAAAACATCACTATTTTTAAAATTTATTTTCTGATTCATTTTTATATTTTAAATTATAAATTATTCTATTAAAAATAAATTACTTTAATAAACAAAGATTTTCAACAACCAAAATGCAAATTTTTCTAAAAACTTTATTATTTGTGTCGTTAGCTCTACAAAATAGCTTCGGCGCCAACTCCATTTCCCAAAATCATCAGTTAAGTGGAGCAAAAACTTCATTAATCGCCAGCTCTTATGAGGAAAATGGTGTCAAAAAATTAGTTGCCGGTGTTGAATTTCAACTGCAAGAAGGTTGGAAAATTTATGGCAATGACGACAGTGGGATGGGCATGCCCCCTGAATTTAATTTTGACAATTCGCAAAATTATAAAAGTCATAATATTTTTTATCCACAAGCCATTGATGGCTTTGAAAAAATTGGCAATGAAGAAATTAAATATAAATATTACAAGAACTTAGTAATATTCCCAATTTTTGTAGAAACTCTCGATCAAAATCAAACTACAAAATTAAATTTAAAACTTTCTTTCGCTTTGTGTAAAGATGTTTGCGTCCCTGTCAATCAAGATTTCAGCGTTGATATTGATAATAAAATTGATATGAATGCGATTAATAAAATTGAAAAATTTTATGGACAAAATTTAGTTGAAAAAAACTTTAATTCTTCCGAAAGTTTTTCCGATATTGACATGTCTTTTGGAGATAATTTAAAAATTAAAAAAGATCCTAACAAAATTTATTTAATGATTTTATTGGCAATCTTTGGAGGCTTAATTTTAAACATTATGCCTTGTGTTTTGCCCGTTATTTCTATCAAATTAATTTCAGTTCTTAAACATTCGGGAGCGCCAATTTCTAAAATTCGTTTTAGTTTTTTTTCAACCATAATTGGAATTTTAAGTTGCTTCATAGTTTTGGCGCTTTTCTCTTACGTAATTCAATCGGCAGGAAGTTCTCTAGGCTGGGGTTTTCAATTCCAAAATCCATTTTTTTTAATTTTTCTAATAACAATTTTAGCATTTTTTATTGCCGAACTTTTGGGAATTTTTGAAATAACTTTTAGTCAATTTTTAGCAACAATTCTTAATAAAAAAATCTCTGAAAAAGAAGCTGAAAAAAGTATTTTTATGCCAAATTTTTTATCGGGAGTTCTTGCTGTTTTACTTGCCACCCCATGTTCAGCGCCATTTTTGGGAAGCGCAATTTCTTTCGCCCTTACCCAAGATTTCTTAACAATTTTACTAATTTTTATTTTTATTGGAGTCGGATTTTCCACGCCCTATATCATATTAATTGCATCGCCAAAATTAATAAATTTATTACCAAAACCTGGAAAGTGGATGATAAAAATTAAGCATTTAATGGCGGGATTTTTATTCGCCACCGCGGTATGGTTAACCTTCGTTCTAAGCAACACCATCGGTCTCCTTCCAGCATTATTGGTAGTAATTTTTTCAGTGTTAATTTTTTGCTCTCTAAGAATTAAAACCAAAATGGTTAAAGTAATTTTTGTAACGATTTTAATAATTTTATCCTTCACTTTGCCCTTTGATTTCCATGAAAGAGAAGCAAAAGTTAAATCCGAACAAAATAGTTATTGGCAGGTTTTTGATGAATCGATTTTACAAAATTTAGTTTCTCAAAATAAAATTATAATTGTTGATGTGACTGCCGATTGGTGCTTAACTTGCAAGTTTAATAAATTTTTAGTATTAAACGATAAGGAAATCGTCAAAAAACTTAAAAGTGGCGAAGTTATTGGCTTGCGGGCTGATATTACCCAACCCGATTCCGATGCCATGAAATTTTTAGCAAAGCATAATCGTTACGCCATTCCATTCAATGCGGTTTACGGTCCGAATGCTAAAAATGGTCTTTTGGCAAGCGAATTTTTGAATAAAAAACAACTTCTCGATTTAATTGAAAAGGCTCGATAAAATATTTAATAAGATCTTTTGATTTTATAAATTCTGTTATCGAGTTTAATTAAAATTCCATCCTTGCTATTTTCAAGATTTTCTGCAATTTGCTCGAAGGAATCTTTAAAAATATTTTCTCCAAATGCCTTGTTTAATGTTTCAATAATCACTTTAAGATTAAATAAATATTCTTTATCGATAAATATTTTTGGTGCCAAAACATGTATAATTCTGTGGCAATTTTGATCTGATTTAGATTGATCTTTATCGCAAGCATAACCAATCATATCTAACTTTCCTGCGATTATAATGCCTAAAAGATTTTTCTTTTTAAATTTATCTCTAATATCTAAATTGCAATCCCAACTATCGGTATAATAAAAATTCTCAAGCTTTATATTTTTTTTAAACAATTCTGAATTTTTTTCATTATAAAAATTTAATACTGGCAACGCATTTGTTTTATTATAAAGAGATAAAAAATGAGAAGTGAACCATCCGTCAATCATATAAACAAAATTTAAACCTTTATATTTTTCCATAATTTCT
>JBIIBR010000002.1:0-18658 GCA_044239285.1 Rickettsiales bacterium
TGTCAATCCATCTTTGAAGATGCTTGAGGATAAATTGGCGTTGCTTGAAGGCTGTGAATCGGCTTGTGTTATGGCTTCGGGCATGGCGGCGGTTTTTGCTTCGATCATGTGTCAAGTTAAGGCGGGCGATCATTTAATTGCTTCACGAGTTTTATTTGGTTCGTGTTTTCATATTGTCACTAAAATTTTACCAAATTACGGAATCGAAGTCACTCTAGTCGACGGAACCAATCATGATGAATGGAAAAATGCTTTCAAAAAAAATACCAAAGTTGTTTTTATTGAAACGCCAGCCAATCCAAATTTAGAAATCATTGATATAAAATTCGTCGCCGAGTTAACTAAGAAGTGGGGCGCCAGCCTTATTGTCGATAATATTTTCGCTTCATCTTATTCGCAAAACGCCTTTGATTTTGGTGCGGATATTGTGGTTTATTCAACCACCAAACATTTTGACGGGCAGGGTAGAACTTTGGGTGGAGCGGTTTTGGGTTCACAAAGTTTTATTAAAGAAATTTTATTACCATTTCATCGCCATACCGGTCCCGCATTAAGTTCATTCAATGCGTGGATAATTTTTAAAGCCTTGGAAACTTATCAAATGCGAATGGAAAGACATTGCGCTAATGCTAAAAAAATTGCTGAATTTCTTGAGGGGCATAAAAAAATACAAAAAGTTTATTATCCCGAGTTAAAATCGCACAAACAATTTGCGATTGCTCAACAACAAATGAAAAATGGCGGAACAATGATTGCCTTTGAAACCGTAGGCAATAAAAAAACCTGTTTTAACTTCATGAATTCACTCCAAATTATTGATATTTCTAATAATTTGGGTGATTCAAAATCATTGATAACTCATCCATCAACAACAACTCATTCAAATATTTCTCTTGAAGATCAAAAAAAGATTGGTATCTTTGAGACAATGTGTAGACTTTCCGTTGGTTTAGAAAGTTGCGAAGACTTAATAAATGATTTAAAAAACGGTTTGGATAAAATTTAATTTTTTAATTATGCCAAGTTTTGATATAGTTTCCAAAGTAAACATTCAAGAAGTTGACAATGCTGTTAATTCTGTTCTGCGTGAACTTACCAATCGCTATGATTTCAAAGGTGCAATTTTTAGCGTCGAACTAAAAGCCAAAGAAAATATTATTAATATCAGCGCTGATAGTGAATATAAGCTTGAAGCGGTGCGCGATTCATTAAAAGTTTTTGCTACAAAACGTGGAATTGATGTTAAAGCTCTTGAATTTGGTGAGCCACAAAAAGCTGGCGGGACAACGCTTAAGCAAGAAATAAAACTTAAAAATGGGATAGAACAAGAAGTTGCTAAAAAAATAATCAAACAAATTAAAGATTTAAAACTAAAAGTTCAATCATCGATCAAAGGCGATGAGGTTAGAATTGATGGCAAAAAACGCGATGATTTGCAAGAGGCAATGAATGCAATTCGTTCCGCTAATTTTGACCTACCTTTGCAATTTATTAACTTTAGGGAGTAAATTTGTCAAAACGTCCAGCAAGCTCCGATTCGAGCGCATTTAAAACGGTTACCTCTTTAACTCTTTCTCCAACTATTGCCGTCGCGCTTCTTTGCAATACGGCCATAATTCATGCGACTTTAGCGCTTCTTAACGCTTCAAATAAAGTAAAGACCAAAGATCAAAGAACTTTATTAAATGTCTTCAAAGACGCTCCTGGTCACGTGCCAACCCAAATGTTGCATTACTTAGAAGGTTTTTATGGATATTTATGGGAAAATTGGACAAAATCAGCCGAAAATACATTTGGTAAAATTCCTAACGCAATTGATAATGAAATTAGGCAGTATTTTAATATTGATTCGAAACGTGATTTTTATCAAGAAATTATAGATACCTGGAATGATTGTCTAAAAATGCCAAATCCAAGTCCAAGTCCAGTTAATGTCAAGCAATTAGAAGCCAGCGCTTCGACGGGAGTCGGAGTTTTATAGTAACCATGCTTTCTAGCCTCCGCCGATAAAGTGAACAATCTCAATCTTGCAATTTTCTTGCAAAATTATTTTATCAAAATTTTGGGGATGAATTATTTCTAAATCTTTTTCTATCGCTATTTTTGTGGCTTCTAAATCAAGGTTAGTAAGAAGTTGAGAGATGTTTAAATCTTTGTTTATCTCGATTAAATCACCATTTAAAAAAATTTTTATTTTTGTCATTGTTGAATTTTTAAGAAAAAATAATTTGTAAAATTCTTTAGGTATTTTACGATTAATATTATAGAATTTCAACTTATAAAAATATTATTTTCCTCTTACCATTAAAAACAATTAAAAATTCATGCAACGATGATTTATCAATCATATATTTTACGCTCATCTTTAATTAATTGGCTCGGAATAACTTTTGTTTTGATCGTGTTGATATGGTTTAGTAGAGCGATTACATTCATGAGTTTTATCACTGAAAATGGCATAGAAATCGCGGATTTTTTATATCTTTTTGTCTTAATTTTGCCATGGATTTTGATTTATTTGGTGCCAATTTCATTCTTCATCGCCATATTGCTTTCGCTCAATAGACTCTTGCACAATAATGAAATAACAATTTTAAAAAATTGCGGTTTATCAAATTTAAAAATAGCGCAACCAACAATTTTTTTTGGCTTAATTTTAACGTTATTTACTTACTTTTTATCATTTTATTTAATGCCCTTTGCCAACAAGCAATTAAGAATTTCAAAATATAATATACAAAATAACTATACCAATCTGTCCTTTGTTCCTCAAACCTTTGAGAGCCTTAATCAAATCACAATTTATACCAAAAATCGTGATAGTAAAAATAATCTTTATGGCATATTAATTAATGATCAAAGACAGAAAGATTTTTCAATTACTTTAACGTCGGAGTTTGGAAATTTGATCGTCGAAAATGAATCGGTTTTTTTAAAGTTAAAAAATGGCACTTTACAAAGATTTAATTTGGAATCGCAAAAAAGCGAAATATTAAAATTTGATGAATATATTTTTAATTTAAATGATCAAAATCATGAATCCTTTAATTATAAATGGAAGCCGAATGAGCGCTCGATTAATGAGTTGATTTATCCAAGTGATTATTTAACGCCAAAAGAGATCGAAAAAATCAATGCAGAAATTCACAAAAGAATAAATGACCCCTTGATATCGTTGATTTTTTCGCTAATAATTTGTTCGTCATTATTGAGTATTAAAATTTCTCGAAAAGGAAATTTTTTTAACTCTTTTTTAACCTTAATGTGTTGTTTAATTTATATAATTTCCTTAATTTTTAGTTACAGATTATCAGAGAAATCAAATTCTTTGGTTTTTTTACCATATTTAATAAATTTTTCTTTTTTTACCTTGGCTATAATGCCATTTTTTTCCTTTAAATCAAAATCTAAAATCACCTATAAATGATAAAAAAAATTAATCATTATTTAATAAAGCTATTTCTAAAAAATTTTCTTTTGGTCATCTTTGGTTTTGCGGTGATGTTTTTTTTAATTAATGTTTTGGATGTATTTGAAAAAATAAAAGACGTCGATTTTAGTATTTTTTTAGTATTTTTATTAGCAATATTGAAAATTCCGCAAGCCTTGACCTCGATAATTATTTCGGTAGTTTTAATCTCTGCAATAGTAACTTTTTATCAACTTTCAATTAGAAGCGAGTTAATAATAATTAGAACATGCGGTTATTCAATTTGGAAAATTGTTATTCCAATTTTAATCACCTCTTTTTTCCTTGGAATTTTTTGGATTACAATATTTAATTTCATTGAAATTCAATCTTCTAAAAAATTTTATAAAATTGAAAATGAATATATTAAATCAGAAGAGATGGAGGCTTTTGAATCAAGCACGGGAGCGTGGTTTCGCCAGAAAAATTTATACAAAAATGACGAAGATATTATAATAATTGCCCGCAAAATTTACAAAAATAGCATTAAATTTTCCAATGTAAGTTTATGGTTTTTTGATTCCCACAATGCCTTTTACAAGAGGATTGATGCCCAAGGAATGTTTTTGCGTGATAATAAATGGATAATCCAAAAAGCTGTTATAAATGACGATAAATTAATAAATTATGAGATTGATAATATCGAAATCGCCACCGATTTGAAAGAAGATTTTATCAAGAAAAAGATAATTAATAATTTTGATTCCGCGCAATATTTTACAATATTCGAATTGCCAAAATTAATTAATGAAATTGATGCTTCGGGTTTAAATTCTAGTAAATTTAAAGTATATTTTAATGGTCAACTTAATCAAATATTAATGTTTGTTGCCATGATTTTTTTCGCCACTTATTTTGGAATTTGTAACGCTAGAAGTCGTAAATCACAAATTAGAGTTTTTATCGGAATTATTTTTGGGTTAATGGTTTATATGACATCTTCAATTTCATTTTCATTGGGTTCGTCGGGTTTAATTTCGGCATTTGAGGCGACTTGGCTGGTAAGTCTATTTTATATTTCAATTGGAATTTTATTGGTTTATCAAAAAGAAAATTTTGGCTCATAATTAATTTTTAATAAAATTTTCAATATTTGCTATTGATAAAATTAAACACTTTAGTTAAAGTTATTTTTAAATAAAATAAATCAACTAAAAATCTCTAAAAATTATGAAAAAAACCGTATTACTAACAAATGTTTTTGTTGCCCTATCGCTTTTATTTTCTTGCGCTCCAAAAGAAGTGAAGAAAACTAGCGGAAATAACGATTTAGGCGATTTGCCAGAGTGGGTTCTTGATCCAAAAATTAAAGACGGTGTTGCTGCGGTTGGTATCGCAAGCCCATCAAGAGCTGGGATTACAGTTCAATTGCCAAAAGCTGAACTTGATGCCAAAGCTAATATTGCTGCAACCATTCAATCAGAAGTTTCAAGAGTTACTAAAAACGCTCTAAGATCTGGTAAAGTTAATGATGCTGATGATGTCGAAGAATTCTTCGCTCAAGCCAGCAAAGAAGTTGTAAAAAACCTTCCATTATCGGGCGCCAGAAGAATCCATATGTTCAAATCACAAGATGGCACTCTTTATGTTCACATGATGATTGACGATCAAGATTATAGCAAATTCTTGAAAAACAGCCAAAAAGATTATGAAGATAAATTGAAAAAATCTAATTTGAGCAGAGATAGTATTGATAAATCTCAAGCTGCAACTAAAGATTTATTCGACGAGCTTGAAAAAGAAAGAGGCAACATTCCAGCTCTTCCTGTAGAAGCTAAAAAAGAAGAAACTAAAAAAGCTAACTAAATATAAAGTATTTTCTTTTCCGCTTTAAATATTTAAAGCGGAAAAGAATTTTATACCACGAAATAACAAAACTATGAAAAAAATTATTTTCCCAATTTTATTTTTTTTAATTACATCTTGTTCAAGTGCCAGAATAGATGATTATGAAGCGCAAAAATCAAATAAATCATCATCTGCATCATCAAGAATAAACAATATCCAATCAGGTTCAAAAACAATTTTAAAAGATCTCGATGAATAACAAATTTCAAAAAATATTTTTAGCTTTTTTATTGCTAATCAGCTTCGTAGCAAGCTCATTTGCCAAATCAGGCGACCTTCCTTCATGGTTTATAAAGCCAAGAGCTAACAATATCGACATGATTTATGGAGTTGCCGAAGGATTTACTTTAGAAGAGGCGACCAAAACTGCATTGGCTGATGCGGCGGGCAGGTTGATGGTTTCAATTTCTTCGGAATCTGAATTAATAAAAGAAGAAAATCAAAATAGTTACAATGAAGAAATGCGCCAAAAAGTGCGTCAATCTATTGAAAAAATTAGCTTTTCTGGATATGAGGTTTCTAAGAGTGAGCAAGTTGAAAAAAAATTCTATGTTGAAGTTTCGATTGAAAGAGATCCATTTATAAAAGAGCAAAAAGAGCGCGTTGAATTTGTGCAAAAAAAGATCAATGATCTTGATAAAAACTCAATTCAGTCTAATCCAATTCAAAGAAGAACTAGTTTAATAAAAATCTTAGATTTATGCAAAGAGCTTGATTTAAAAGCTCGAATTTTATCGGGAGCACAAGAAGAAATTGACATGAAAGGCATTCTTTCTTTAATTGCCAAATATCAAAATGAATTTGAAAAATCATCTTCTTCGATTGAGTTTTTCTTCGATTCATCTTCGCCGAAAGATTTGGTACAAATTTTACGTAGTGCTTTGAATAAAGAAAAATTAAAAATCGCCAAAGCCTTAGATAAATCTGATCCAAATCAAATCGTCATCGGCGCGAAATATGAGGCAACTCGTAACTTCATTTATGGTTCGCATATCACTAAATTGAATGTTGATTTTGAAAATTCTTCTCAGGGTAAAATTGTTGCCAGCAACAATGTTGAGGCTACTGGTAATTCAACGATTGGCGAATCTGAATCTACTAAAGCTGCGATAAAAGCTTTAGAAGAGCAAATTCAAAAAGACGGAGTTTTAAAAACTCTCGGAATTTTAAACTAAAAAGTTAATACGAAATAAATTTTTGAATTAACGCAACTATAAATCTATAAAATAAAAAATATGAAATTAAAACTTTTAGCACTTCTATTTGTTGTTGCGTCTTGTACGCCAACTATTAAAAATTTCGATAAATATCAAAAACAATTTATTTCGAAAAGCGATTTTATGCCCGATGAAAAAACACTTGAAAATAAGTTGTTAAAAGTGGCAATTTTTGATTTCGATGAAAGTGAAATTGAAGTTGCAAAACAGTCTAACCTTGGTAAATCAGTTGCCACAAGCATGGAAAGTATTTTATCAAAATATAAACTTGCAGAACTTGTTGATCGCAAAGCTACTGAAAAATTGCAAAAGGAAGTTCAGCTTTCAGAAATGAATAAAACTGGTTCTTATAAGGGTCCAAAAGTTGCTGATTATGCAGTTTCTGGCTCAATTGCAAATGCTAATTTTGCCAACAAATATGTTTCGGGAAGTACTTACATTAATCCAAAAACTGGTGATGTAATTTCAATTCCTCCAAAATTTGTTTATAATGCGCAAGTTGTTGGAAATATTAAAATTTATGAGCTTCCTTCTTTGGCGGTTATTGATACTATTGAGCTTGATGGTAAATCGGTTAGAACTGAAAATGTTCAACAAGATGGCGGATTTAGCTTAGGTGGAATTCAAGTCGGCGGAACTCAAGAAGGCGGATTACAAAGAGATGACGGTCTAGTGCGTGAAGCTGGAGCTGACGCGGTTGATGAAGCTGAATCGGCAATTAGAAACGCTTTCGCAAAACGTGGATTTATCTTGGAAAAAAGAACATTTGACGGTAAATCAATCTTCAAAGTTAATCTTGGATCGGAAGATGGCGTAAAACATGGCGACAAATTTGAATTAATTGGTCAATATGAAGTTGAAAATGCCATTAGCGGTAAGTCTGAAGTTGAAAGAAGGGTTATTGCGAGTGGAGTTATTTCTGATAAAATTGATCCTAAAAATTGTTGGATAATTCTTGATGACAAAAAACAAGAATCTGTTATCAGAATTGGTGACATGGTTAAAATGAAATATTCTAAAAGCGCCATGAAATCATTCACTAAAATGGCAAAAAATATGACTAAATAATTTCTATGAAGTATATTAATGGCATCAAAGAAATTGTAGAAAAATATGATTATTTCATATTTGATGTTTGGGGGGTGGTGCATGATGGTTCTGCGCTTTACCCTCAAGCATTAGAAACCTTTCAATATTTAAATAAAATTGGTAAAAAAATTTGTTTTTTATCAAATGCGCCAAGAAGAGCCTCTAGAGTTGCTCAAACTTTAAATGATTTCGGCATAACGCCAGATTTATACGAATTTATTTTAACTTCAGGCGAATCTAGCTATCTTGATTTACTGCGAAATCAGCAAAATAATTTTGCTAATTTTGGTAAAAATTATTTTTACATTGGTCCACGTAAAGACCTAGATTTGCTTGATGGACTTGAGTATAAAAAAGTCGAAGATCCTTCGCAAGCTGACTTCGTCCTTACTACGGGATTTGAAAATGAAAATTCTAAAATTTCTGAAAAATTACCTCTTGCAATTCAAGCAAATGAATTTAAGCTGCCGATGCTTTGCGTAAATCCAGATTTAATTGTTGTAAAACAAAATGGAATCGAAATGATTTGTGCGGGTGCGCTTGCTTTAGAATATCAAAAAATTGGTGGAACGGTTCATTATTACGGAAAGCCATTTTCAAAAGTTTATCAAATGGTATTAGAAAAATTTCTAATTTCCGATAAGAGCAAAATTATTGCTATTGGTGATGGCTTAGAAACTGATATTAAAGGTGCCAGTGATTTTAAAATTGATAATATTTTAGTTACGGGTGGCATTCTTGCTAAAGATTTAGGAATTAAATTTTGGCAAGTGGCTGAAGATGAAAATCTAAAAAAAGTTTGCAATAACTATAACATTTTTCCAAATTACATAATCTCAAACTTAAGAATATGAAACTTTATTCAAAAAAAAGAAAAAGCCCAATAAAAATTTTAGTGGTGATAACGCTACTTGCCGGATTCGGCTTTGCGGTTTCAAAGCAATTTTTAACCAAGAAAGCCAATGACATTATCGTCTCTCAAATTGGTGAAGAAAATATTTATAAATCTGACATTGAAAAAAAACTTAAAGATGTTTTTGCTAACAATAAAAATTCACAATTTTCGTTTGAAAAATTGCCAGATCAAGTTATTGAACTATTTTCTAGAGAAGTTTATCTTGATAGAAAAATTATTGCCGAAGCAAAAAGACTTGGCATTGATAATTCAATTGAAGTCAAAGATGCGATTGAAAATTTTAAGATTTCAACCATTCGTCAAACTTACGTTAATAATTTACTAAAAGATTCAATCACTGATCAAAAAATAGTTGAAAAATTCAATGAAATGAACGCTGAATTAGAAAATAAAATTGAATATAAATATTATCAAATCGTCTTCAATGATCAATCGCAAGCCGAAAATATTTTTAAAGAATTAAAAGCTCCCAAAAAGCCTTTAAAATTTAGCGAAGGCGCTAGAAAATATTCAATTGATGCACAAACATCTGGAAATGGCGGAGAAGTTGATTATAAACCAGAACCTTCAATCCAAAAAGAAATTATTGAGACTCTAAAAAGCCTTAAAAAAGATGAATTTTCTAAACCATTTCAAGTTGGAACTCAGTGGTACATTGTTAAAGCTGGTGATTTAAAAAAATCTAAACCTTTGGAGTTTGAATCAACCAAAGAATATGTTCGTCATTTAATTAAAATTGATGAAGTTGAAAAAATCAATGGCAAATTTATCAAAGATTTAAAGGTTAAAATTATTTTCAAAAAAGATGCTGAAAACGCCGTTAAAAAATCTCCTGAAGAAAATAAACCATTGAATAATTCAGAAGAGCAAAATAAAAATACGGAGCAAAATAAAAATGAAGAAACAGCTCAACCAGAGGTTCAAGAGCAAGAAAGTGCAAAAGAGCCAGAGTCAATACAACAACCAGAGCAACCAGAACAGCCAGAGCAACAAAAGCTTTAAGACTGACAACAAATCTTCTTTTGAGCAAAATTACAGCGAAAAAGACTTTATTTGGATCGGCGGAAAGAACCCTTGTTTTCTGGCTCTCAAGAATCAAAAAAGAAAAATCTTCGAGATTATTGTTAATAAAAATAATCTCGAAGATTTAAAATCTTTTTTCGATAAAAATTCTCTTCAACATTTAGAAAAAATCGTTAGAGTTCATGAAAATGTTTTTTTCCAAAATATTTTCCACAAAGATTTTGTCCATCAAGGAATTGCTATTAGAGCCTCAAAAATTGAGTTTAAAACGCAATTCGATTTACTCGAAGAGTTAAATTTAATTGAAGATAAAAATCATCTCCCTGACGTCTTAATCCTTGATCAGATTACCGATCCTCAAAATGTTGGTGCCATAATTCGTAGCGCGGTTGCTTTTAATTTTAAGAAAATAGTTTTTTGCGAATTTAATTCCGCCAAAGAAACGGCTTCTTTGGTTAAGGCTTCGGCGGGAAATATTGATTTCGCCGAAATTTATGTGGCGACAAACATTAATAATTTAATCGAAAAACTAAAAAAAATTGGATATTGGTGTATCGGTTTGGCGGGTGAGGGCAACGAAAATGAAAAAAAAATTGCAGAATATAAAAATATTGTTTTAGTGGTCGGTTCCGAAGGTGCCGGCATGCGTAATTTAGTAAAAAAGAATTGCGATTTATTGGTTAGAATTGATACCAATAAAGAGGTTGAAAGCCTAAATGTTTCGGTCGCCACGGCCATTGCGCTTAATGAAATTTATCGAAATAAAAATGTTTAAAAATATTTGTATAATTGCTGCTAAAAACAATGATTTAGCTTATCAAAAAAAAGATTTTTTGATTAAAAAATATGGCTTTCAAGATTTAACATTTGATCATAAAAATATTGATGATTTTGATTTGATCATCGCAATTGGTGGCGACGGTTTGATGCTTCATTTGCTTCACGAAATTAAAAATTTTGCCACCCCAATTTATGGAATTAATTGTGGAACGGTGGGATTTTTAATGAATTCTTTTTGTGAAAATGATTTGATTGAAACCGTTAATAAATCGGAAATTTCGGCTTTGAATCCACTCAAAATGATTGCGACCGACGTCAATAATATCAAGCATTCGCACATTGCAATCAACGAAGTTGCGCTTTTAAGACAAACTAATCAAGCCAGCAAAATTCAAATTGAAATTAATAACAAAGAAAGGCTTTCTTCTTTGATGGCGGATGGAATTTTGGTTTCAACCTCGGCCGGAAGTACGGCTTATAATCTTTCTGCCGGTGGACCTATAATTCCATTTGGTGCAAAAATTTTGGCTTTAACGCCAATTAGTCCATTTCGCCCAAGAAAATGGAATGGTGCTTTGCTTCCGTCAAATTCAAAAGTTAAATTTAAAGTTTTGGATTTTATTAACCGTCCCGTCAGCGCTACGGCGGATTCAAGAGAGGTTAGAGATGTTGTTGAAGTTGAAATTTTTGAAGATTTATCGATAGAATTTAAAATATTATTTAACTCAAATCATTCGCTCGAAGAGCGCATAATTCGCGAGCAATTCGGCAATTAATTTCTGGAATAATAAATCATTTATTCTAATGGAATTGACCATTTTTGTTCAGAAATTAAGCCGTGGAAGCGGGTAGGATCATAATTAGAATATTTTCTGCAAGCAAAAATACCAATATTAAATTCGCAAATTCCGATTAATGTTTTTGGAAAAGTACCGCTAATCGCAGTTAAGGAGTTATTATAAAGAGATATTTTAGAATTTGATGAATTTGATGCGTCTGCTTCAATTATCATTATGCTCGCATTGACAACTGATTCGGGTTTTACAATATTCGCCCCCCAAATGCTATGATATCCAAAAAAACCTAAATTGTTTGATGGTTTGTAAACAATTGAACCGGTAATGCCACAATTTCCTGCGTTGCAAGAAAAACTATAAGCACTTCCTTGCGATATTAAATGTTGAGGAAAGTTATCGTTGTTATAACTACTTTTTTTAATCGGTCGCCACACCGCAATCATAGTGTAATCAGGTTTGTTTTTAATAATTGGTGGCGGAGATGAATTTGCAACCTCTTTATTAGAAAGATATTGATAGTTATCTTGATTAAAATTAATCGAAGGTAAGCCATTGATACCATCTTCAACATATGTTGGAGCTCCATCTCCATTGTTATTGCGACCGACATTAATTTTATCAATAGTGGTTGGATTGATATCGAACCAAATTTTTATTTTACCATTATTGGTGCAAGTTTTTGTAGCTCCGTAACATTCTATTTTTTGACTATCAGAAGCTTCAAGCCATAATGATAATTCGCTTATTCTAGAAACGGGAGATTTTGTTGTTAGATTTTTAGCGGTGGAAATTTTTGCATCTTTGTAAAGATCGATCCCCGTTGATATTCCGTAAACTAGAATTGCAATTATCAAAATAACTATAGAAATTTCTATCAGGGAGAAACCTTTATTCGGTTTTAATTTTTTTGACACTAAAAATTAATCAAATTTTGTTTTAATGGTGGGTCTGGGTGGACTTGAACCACCGACCTCGCACTTATCAGGCGCGCACTCTAACCAACTGAGCTACAGACCCATTTTTAAAAAATGAGTTGTGAATTTTATTTTGTATTTTGGTAAATGTCAATTGACTAATCGAAAAAAATGTAAATTATTTTATAAAAGTTAAAAATTTTTATAAAAATTTATGAAATCATTCGCCAATAATCTTGAAGAAGTTGTTTTAAATCAACGAGAATTAAATATTTCTTTTGAATTTTTTCCTCCAAAAAATGATGAAATGGAAATGAAATTATGGGAGGCAATTTCGCGTTTAAAATATTTAAAACCAAATTTTGTGTCAGTGACTTATGGGGCAGGCGGTTCAACTCGCGAAAGAACGCATCACACGATTGAGAGAATAATCAATGAAACTGATTTGAAACCAGCTTCGCACCTTACTTGCGTAGGTGCTTCGAAAGAAGAAATTGATAAAATTTTACGCAATTATTGGCAAATTGGCGTAAGACATATTGTGGCTTTGAGAGGTGATATGCCTGCTTCGAGCTCGAATTATCAACTTCATCCCGATGGCTATAAATATGCTAATGAATTGGTTGAGGGAATAAAAAAATTATCTCAAGAAAATATTAATTTTGAAATCTCAGTGGCGGGTTATCCAGAAATGCATCCCGAGGCAAAATCAATGCAACAAGATATTGATAATTTAAAACGCAAAGTCGATGCCGGAGCTAATCGAATTATCACGCAATTCTTTTTTGATTCCGAAGTGTATTTTCGTTTCGTCGATCTATGTCATAAAAATAAAATTTACGTGCCGATTGTGCCGGGAATCCTTCCCGTTACTAATGTTAAGCAGGCGAAGCATTTTGCTAAAATGTGTGGTGCGAAAATTCCAAAATGGATGGAAAATGTGTTTGAAGGTTTGGACGAAAATCAAGAAACACGCCATTTGGTGGCGGGAATTGTCGCAACAGAATTATGTAGAATTTTGCATAATTGGGGCGTCGATGATTTTCATTTTTATACTTTAAATCGTAGCGATTTAACTCTGGCAATTTGTCATTTGCTTGGGGTTAAATCCTAATATTTTTATTTTAAAACTTGCAATTCAATATTTTTAATGTTAAGACTGAAAAAGAGTTTTTTACAAAACCCAAATTTTTAATCAAAATAATTATTTTTTTAATAAAAGCATGCCTAAAGAAGATTTGTTAACAATGAATGGAGTTGTGATGGAAGTGTTACCTAACACAATTTTTAAAGTTGAGTTGGAAAATAATCACGTAATAATCGCACATGCTTCGGGTAAAATTCGTAAAAATAAAATTCGTATTTTAAAAGGTGATAAAGTTGAAGTCGAAATGACTACATATGATCTCACTAAGGGTCGAATCGTAAGACGTAATGTTTAATTTTTTTAAATGAAAAATCTTTTAATTGTTGAGTCGCCAGCTAAAGCCAAAACTATTGGCAAATATTTAGGAAAAGACTATCATGTCTTGGCTTCGTTTGGTCATATTCGTGATTTGCCAAGCAAAGATGGTTCGGTTGAGCCAAATAATGATTTTGCCATGAATTATCAAATTTCGGCAAAATCCACCAAGCATGTCAAAGATATGGTTGAAAAGGCTAAAGATTGTCAAAAAATTATTTTAGCACCAGATCCTGACCGCGAAGGCGAATCAATCGCTTGGCATATTCTCGAAGTTTTAAAAAGTAAAAAAGCGATAAAATCTACCACAAAAGTTGAAAGAGTTGTTTTTAATGCCATCACTAAAAATTCAGTTTTAGAAGCGATAAAAAAACCGCGAGAAATTGATATGAATTTGGTTGATGCTCAACAAGCGCGACGTGCTTTGGATTATTTGGTGGGATTCACTTTGTCGCCAGTTTTATGGCGTAAACTTCCGGGGAGTCGTTCGGCGGGAAGAGTTCAGTCGGTTGCGTTACGACTAATTTGTGATCGCGAAGAAGAAATTGAAAAATTTAGAAGCGAAGAATATTGGGATATTAAAATTAATTTACAAAATCCAGAAAAGCAAAAATTTCAAGCTACTATTTTTGAAATTGAAGGTAAAAAACTTGAGAAATTTTCAATCACCAATGCTGAATATGCCAATAAAATCAAAGAAATCCTCGATCAAAAAAAATATCGAGTTTTATCGATTGTAAAAAAGCAAGCAAAGCGTCGTTCTTATCCTCCATTTATAACTTCTTCGCTTCAACAAGAATCGGCAAGAAAATTAGGTTTTTCAGTGAGCAAAACGATGATGATCGCGCAAAAACTTTACGAAGGAATCGAGATAAATGGCGGTTCGCAGGGTTTGATTACTTATATGAGGACGGATTCAATTGATGTTGCGCCCGAAGCCATAATTTCGGTAAGAAATGCCATTAAAAATTTATATGGCGATAAATATTTGCCAGAAAATCCTAATATTTTTAAAAGCAAAGTTAAGAATGCTCAAGAAGCTCACGAAGCAATTCGCCCAGCGGATTTTAGTTTAGAGCCTGAAAAAATTAGACATTCTTTAGATAATGATCAATTTGCACTTTATAGTTTAATTTGGAAGAGAATGGTGGCGTCGCAAATGAGTGATGCAATTTTTGATCAAGTGGTGGTTGAAATTGTCACCGAATCAAGTTATGCCAAGGCTAGAGCGGTTGGATCAACCATTAAATTTGATGGATTTTACAAAGTTTATCGCGAAGATTTAGATGATAATTCTGAAAGTGAGGACGAAACTAAAATCCACTTACCCGAACTAAATGAAAAAGATCCACTAAATTTAATCGATGTTGCTCCGCTTCAACATTTTACTGAACCGCCTCCACGTTATTCCGAAGCCAGTTTGGTTAAAAAAATGGAAGAACTCGGAATTGGTCGTCCATCAACTTACGCAACAATAATTTCAGTTTTGCAAGATCGTGGCTACGTAAAGATTGACAAAAAACGTTTTTTCCCCGAAGAGCGTGGCAGAATTGTGGTTACTTTTTTAAAAGAATTTTTTGCTAAATATGTTGAATTTGGCTACACCGCAAGTCTAGAAGATGAACTTGATATTATTTCAAATGGTGAAATGGATTGGAAAGTTTTCTTAAAAAAATTCTGGAATGATTTTAATGGCAATATCGGCGAAGTAATGGAGAAGCCGTTCCCCGAAGTTTTAGAAGTTTTAAATCAAAAATTTGGCGAACATATTTTTGGTCGCGATGAAAGTGGAAAATTAAAAAATACTTGCCCAACTTGTAAAACTGGACAGCTGGGCTTGAGGCTTGGCAAATTTGGCTCCTTCATTGGTTGCTCAAATTATCCAGAATGCAAACATACTATGCAAATTTTTGGCGAAGAGTCGGGGGTTGGTGAAAATGGCGAATTGAAACCGCAATTTGAGCCAAGAAATTTAGGCAAAGATCCGAAAACTGGATATGAAATTTTGGTTAAAATTGGTCCTTACGGTCCTTATTTAGAGCTTGAAGGAAGTGAAATCGAAGATAAAAGTTTGGATAAAAAAGATGAAGAAGTTGAAGAAAAATCAACCAAAAAAACTGCTAAAAAAGCTCCAAAAAAATCAACTAAAAAAACTGCCAAAAAAGCAGTTAAAAAACCTAAAAGAATATCGATTCCTAAAAATATTGATCCGGCGCTTATTGATATTCAAGTCGCTCTCGGCTTATTAACTTTGCCTCGCGATGTTGGAATTCATCCGGAAACGGGACAAAAAATTGTTGCCAATATTGGACCATTCGGACCTTATTTATTGCATGATAAAAAATTCACTTCGGTAAAAAAAGAAGATGATATTTTGGAAATTGGACTCAACAGAGCGATCGATTTAATTACCCAAGCCATCGAAAAAAGAGCATTGAATCCAAATCCAACTAAGAGAACTTTCGGTAAAAAAACTTTTGGCAAAAAAACCAAGAAATAAATTTTTGCATATTTTTGTTGAATATTATTTGCAATTAAGTCAAATTTTTAGACTTATTTTCATCGAGTTTTTTATTTATTATTTGATGATTTTTCAAAGCTAATTAATTTTTTTTAATCACCATGAATCAACAATTATTAGATCAAAAAATTGAAGATTCTTTCGAAGAAGATTATGATGATTCAAAAGAGCTCCACGGCCTTGTAGATAATCATTTAGAAGCCACAATGATTTGCCGAGATAGCAAAAAAATTCCTAATTTTTTATCAATAGTTTACGCCAATAAATTATTTTATTTAATGTTCGATATTGATGAAAATATCGTGATTGGACAAAATTATGATTTTTTATTTTCCGATATCGATTTAGATAATTATTCCGAAGATCAGGCCGAATATGCGCGCTTGATTAAAGCGGTTCGCGATCAACAGCCATGTTCAATTGTGTTAACAACTTCGGTCGATAGTATTAGATATAGTAATTTTAAGCTACATATCAGCTATTCCCCGCACATTGTTAAAAATGAAAAATTTACCCGCAATTACGGAATATTCAGTTTTATTAAAATTGAAAATGATAAAAAAAGTGAAGAATCGAATAAGCTAAAAACCCGCTCAAATATTGTCTTACTTAGAAGTTTAGAAAGAACTTTGCGCAACGAAAGAACGCTTAGAGAAATAGCAAATTTAATTATTTCCGATGTTCGAATTGATAATTTAGCGCGCACTATTGCCAAAATTTTATGCGAACATTTAAAATGCGATAGATGCTTAATTCATGATTTTAAAGATGGCGATACCACCTTTGTTGTAGAGTATTGCTCAAGCTATTCTAAAAAAATGATTTCAGATGATTATTCAGAAAAAAGTTTACAAGATCTGCAAAAATATATAAATTTTCAAAATGATTTTTATGGAAAATTTGGAACAAAAAATAAAAAATCATCAATTTCTTTAGCACAAGATATTTTTAATGATAGAAATTTTCATAAGATTAACGACATTTCTGTGGATTATTCAATCGCTTCGCAAATCGCGATAACAACCACTTTTAACGGCATTGTGAATGGTGGAATTTATTTGCATCAATCGCAAAAAAATGTGTGGATTGAAGATGAAATTGATTTGATAGAAATCGTTTCCGAGCAATTTTCAATCGCACTTGATCGCTCCAACTCAATTCAAAAAGTAATGATTGCCAATCATTCTTTGATGGAAAAAACCTTACAACTTAAAGATTCGCTTAAGCAAGAGCAAGAGATGCGCAAAATGCAAAATGAATTTGTGGCATTGGTTTCTCATGAGTTTAAAACCCCGCTTCAAATTATTGATGGCAATCGTGAATTAATTTCGCGAAAATTAAAAAATGCTAACTTTACCGAAGAAAGTGTTTTTGGTTATTTGGATAAGGTTAAATCAGGAATTCAAAGAATGAATGGCTTGATAAATAGCACTTTGCATTTAGCAAAAATGGAGAATAGCGATGGTAAGATTAAAGTTGATTTGCAGGATGTTGATTTGTTCAAATTAATCGATGATATAATCGATAAAAACACCAATTTAGCACAGCAAAAGAATATTAAAATTTATGCTAGAATAAACGACTTACCCACCGAATATGTATCTGATCCAAAGCTTCTCGATCACGCTATCAGTAATGTTATTTCGAATGCGATAAAATATTCACGCAATAATTCTCATGTTAAAATAATTGGTAAAATTCTTGAAGATTGCATCGCAATTCGAGTTATTGATACCGGCATTGGCATTCCCACCAAAGATTTAGAAAATATTGGTAAAAAGTTCTTCCGCGCTGGGAATTCTATCTCGGTGGCGGGAACTGGAATTGGAATTTATTTAACTAAACATTTTATTGATTTATTAGCTGGTAAAATAATAATCGATAGTAAAGAAAATTTTGGCACCGAGGTGACTATAATTCTCCAAAAAAATCAAGCTCATAATGAAAATAAATTATAAATTTTTAACAATTTTGTTAAGTTTTTTAACAATTAATTCGGCTTTTGCTCAAGATGAAAAGACCGCCACGGGTTATTCTGGGCCCAAATTATCGGGAAGCGTTTTATATCAATTTCAGGGCGATCATATAATTAGCTCATCAAAAAATAATGCTAAAAGTTCTAACGGATTTATTTATATTGAGCCAAATTTTGGATTGCATTTTGATGAAAATTGGGCGGTAAAAACTCAATGGCGCCTTCAACCAAACTCTGTTTTAACAACGCGCGACAAGGATAATCCCGAAAGATATCGCACTTTTTTGAGTGATGATCGCGGGTTTAAATTATCCGAAACCGGTTTGTTAATCGAAGAGTTAAAATTATATTATGAAAATGAAGATTTAAAATTTTCAATTGGAAAATTCGATCCATCATTTGGAACTGCGCACAGAAAATCAAAAAGAATCGGTGTTTTTGCTTCGCAATTTGCCGAGGATTATAATTTGAGAGAGAGGCTTGGAGCCAATGTTACCGCACTTCTTGAGGGTAGTCAAATTTCTTTTAGTAGTTTTTTTAATGATTCAACTGATTTAAGTCGAAGTGCTATTAATGATCGCGGAAGAGAAAATTCAAATAATGGTCTTGCGGGAAATACGGGAAGCTTTTCATCTTATTCGATCTTG
>JBIIBR010000097.1:0-5296 GCA_044239285.1 Rickettsiales bacterium
AATATTTTTATCTTTTTGCGTCGCTAAAATTCGTAAATTACTATTTTTTTGTAACTGACTTCTAAATAACAATCCGTAGGCTTCTTTATTATTTTCAATATCGCGAATTAACGAAGATTTATCTTCGGGAAGTTTGTTAAATATTTTCAAATTACCCAAAGATAAATTTTGAATAATTTTTTTACTATAAATTCCCGATGAAACTCCTTCATGGTCAACAATCAAGCTCAATTTATTTTCATCAAGAATTCTCAAAGAATCTTCCAAATTTATATTTTTTTTCAATAATTTTATCGGAAAATGATTATTTAATTTTGAAGTTGAAAGCACCAACTCATCACTAGCAATATAAGCAACATTATAAACATCGACCAACCCTTTTTGACGCAGATTTTCAATGATTTGCGGATGAGCGGAAACAAAAACATTGGCAGGCGCCCCTAAATCAATTTCATTAATTAAATCGAAGGATGAACTAAAATTTATCGACACAATTACGTTATTTTTTTGCGAAAAAAGGCGAGCGATTTTTGATAAAGCTACTGCCATATTTGGCTCGGAAAATACAGTTAAATTCCTGCTTTGCGCGCCAAATGATTTAGTCGAAATTGAAGAAAAAAATATGCAAAAAATTAAAAAATTTAAAAGTTTTTTAATTTTTGCAAAATTAGCAGTTTTCATTATATATTTGTGAAAAAATTATAATATTAAATTATTTATTAACTTACTTTGAGAAATGAAATATTCTACTAATTATTGCGCAAAATATTATAACCTAAAAAATTATAAAATTTATTTTTAGGTTATATATTGCTAAATTCCTAGCATTTTTTCACGATCTTTATCGATGTCGTTAAAAACATCTTCCCAAGTTCCGGTTGTAGAAGCTTTACTATATTCAGTAACGCGATTTTCAAAGAAATTTGCATGCTCAACTCCGTTCAAAATCTCATCCAACCAAGGAAGCGGATTATTGTCAATCATGTAAATGTCTTTTAAACCAAGTTGATTTAAACGACGATCGGCAATATAACGAATATAACGTTTTACTTCACGAGAAGTCAAACCTTCAATATTACCAAATTCAAAAGCTAAATCAATGAAAGCATCTTCAAAATGTACAATTGTTGCACAAGCCTCATAAAGATGTCCCTTCAATTCTTCATCCCAAACTTCAGGATTTTCTTGAATAAAAGTTCTAAATAATTTTATTATCGAAGCGGTGTGTAAAGATTCATCGCGCACCGACCAAGCCACGATTTGTCCCATTCCTTTCATTTTTCCAAATCTTTGGAAATTTAATAAAATTGCAAATGAAGCGAAAAGTTGTAAGCCTTCGGTGAAGCCTCCAAACACTGCTAGAGTAATCGCTATATCTTTTTTAGTTTTAGTATTAAATTTATGCATGTAGTCATATTTATCTTTCATTTCTTTGTATTTCATGAAAGCTTGATATTCGGTTTCAGGCATGCCAATAGTGTCGAGAAGGTGAGAATAAGCGGCGATGTGAACAGTTTCCATATTAGAAAAAGCCGACAACATCATTTGCACTTCAGTTGGCTTGAAGACTTGAGAATAGTGCTTCATATAGCAATTATTTACTTCGATATCGGCTTGCGTAAAAAAGCGAAAAATTTGTGTTAATAAATTTTTTTCACCAACAGTCAAATTATGTTTCCAATCGCGAACATCATCGGCCAAAGGCACTTCTTCGGGAAGCCAATGAATTTGTTGTTGTTTTAACCAAGCATCGTAAGCCCAAGGGTACATAAATGGTTTATAAATCGGTTTTGAATCAATGAGTGACATAAATTATGAGCGTTAAGTTTTGTGAAAATTAGTTACTTTTTATTATTCCATTTAATTTTATTTTTTGCAAAAGTAATTTTCGCTAATTTTCGTTTTTTAAAATAAAAATACAAGATATTGTATTTATTTTAATAAAAAATTACCCTATGTTGTGTTGATATTTTCTTCCGAAAAAAAATAATTTTATTTTTAAAAACATAGTTATTGATTTTTTTTTCCAAAAAATATATTGTATTAGCAATTTCAATTTCATTTGAATTTATTATCAACTTTAAATTAATCAAAATATGTCAGTTTTAGTCGGAAAAATGGCCCCAGATTTTACTGCGGCAACGGTTATGCCCAACAATGAAATCGATGAGAATTTTAATCTTCATTCATATATTAAAGGTCGCATTGGAGTTTTATTCTTTTATCCCCTAGATTTCACGTTCGTTTGTCCTTCAGAAATTATTGCATTCGCTAATCGCATCAAAGATTTCAAAGATCGTGGCGCCGAATTAATTGGAGTTTCAGTCGATTCAAAATATACGCATTTAGCTTGGAAAAACACTGAAGTTAAAAAAGGTGGAATCGGCGATATTAAATATCCTTTGGTTTCTGATTTAACCAAACAAATCGCTCGCGATTATGATGTTTTAACTGGTGAAGCTGTGGCTTTGCGCGGTACTTTCTTAATTGATCAACAAGGAATCGTTAGACATCAAATCGTTAATGATTTACCACTTGGAAGAAATGTTGAAGAAGCCATCAGAATGGTTGATGCTTTGAAATTTTTCCAAGAAAATGGTGAAGTTTGTCCAGCCAATTGGAGCAAAGGAAAAAAAGGTATGAAAGCAAATTCTAAAGGGGTTTCCGAATATCTTGAGCACAATGCTAGTGGCTTATAATTTAAAAATATTTAATAGTGCCAGAATTATTTTTGGCACTATTTAAAAAATGTTGTTGACTAAAAATTTATTTTTTTTAAAATCAACTTCCTTAAATTTATTTAGTCTTAAAAAATTACATTTTTATTGTTTTTCTTTTAAGTTTTTTCAAATATTTATTTAATCTTTATTTAATAAAAAATCTTTTTAAACCTAGAAAATATTGGTTTAAATCTGATTTATAATAAAAAAATTATGCCAACAGTTAATCAATTAATTAGAAAGCCTAGAATTAAGCAAGTCGCAAAAAACAAGGTTCCGGCAATGAAAGGTTGTCCACAAAAAAGAGGTGTTTGTACTCGTGTTTATACCACAACTCCAAAAAAACCAAACTCGGCACTTCGTAAAGTTGCTCGCGTTAAATTAACTAATGGTTTTGAGGTTATCGCTTATATTCCAGGCGAAGGTCATAATCTTCAAGAGCACTCTGTTGTTGCGATTCGCGGTGGTCGTGTTAAAGATTTGCCGGGTGTTCGTTATCACATTGTGCGTGGATCACTTGATACTCAAGGCGTTAAAAATAGAAAACAAGCCCGTTCTAAATACGGCGCTCAAAAACCTAAATAAAAAATAAAATCTTAAAATTATGAGAAGAAAAGCGGCAAAAATCAGAAAAATATTTCCCGACGCCAAATATAATGAGATAATCGTATCTCGTTTCGTGAATCGCTTGATGAACGATGGCAAAAAATCAGTGGTTGAAGAGGCTATTTATCAAGCTTTCGAAGATCTTGAGAAAAAACTTAAAAAACATCCAGTTGAAATCTTTAAAGAAGCTTTGGAAGTTATAACACCAAAAATCGAAGTTAGATCTCGTAGAATTGGTGGTGCAACTTATCAAATTCCCGTTGAAGTTTCTGCTCGTCGTGGTTCAGCTTTAGCCTTAAAATGGTTAAAAATCGCCATCGAAAATATCAAAGGTAAAAAACTTTCAAATAAAGTTATAATTGTTATTTTGGAATCTTTAGAAAATAAAGGTTGGGCTGCCAAGAAAAAAGAAGAAGTCTTTAAAATGGCCGAAGCCAATAAAGCCTTCGCTCATTACAGATGGTAATTTTTTAAAAACACCACTAAAAAACCAATCTTTAATATTATAATATTCCCCCTGAAAATATAATGACAAAAGATCTCAAAAAACTATTTTATTTTGATGAATGGTCGATTGGGTTAGCAAAATGTAAAATAGAAGATTTCAAAACAAACAAATCTACCATAACTTTGGTTTAAAAATCATTCAAGAACCTCCTTTTATGCCGATCCGTTTGGCTTTCAAATTAAAGATAAAAATATATCATTTTCGAAGAATATTCGCAAATTCTTAAAAGAGGGAGAATCGCAATTGCTGAAATTGCCAATGATAATCTAATAAATAAAAAAATTATTTTGGATGACAAAAAACATTTATCTTATCCTTTTATTTTCGTTGAAAATAATGAGATTTTTATGATTTGTGAAGCTTATTAATCTAAAAAATTAACTTTATATAAAATTAATAAAACTAATTTATCTTTGCAAAAAATTCGAGAAATTTTTTCTAATCATGAGGCGATTGATCCTACAATTGTCAAATTTGGAGAAAAATATTGGTTATTTTATTCTAAAAAAGAAAAGCCTGAAGAGAACTTGTATTTAGCTTATGCCAATTCATTAAATGAAGATTTTATTCAACATCCAAAAAATCCAATAAAATCTTGTACAGCTTCGGCGCGAAGCGGTGGAACGCCTTTTATTTTAAATAATGAACTTTATCGACCAGCCCAAAATTGTCAAAAATTTTATGGCGAAAAAATCACGATAAATAAAGTTAATATTTTAAATGAAAATGATTTTAACGAAGAATTTTGTTATGAAATTTTACCACCAAAAAATACTAACTATAATCAACATAATTTTTTTGCCATCCATACAATATCATCACTTGAGGAAGAAACATTAATCGATGCTTTACAGAAAAAATTTGTAATTTATAAGCCTTTGATAAGTATTTTTAGAAACCTTAAGAAAATTGTTGTTAATTAGAAAAAAAAATTTATCATGTTGGCAACTTTTTAGGATTTTTCTATATCATTTTTAACTCAAAATCAATAATTAGAAGTTAAGAATAATATATTTAAATTACAAATTTTTATAAATCCTTTATAAAATCTCAAAAAAACATTAACATTAATTAACTTTGCTTTATGGCACGACAAATTGAAATTGAAAAATATCGTAATATTGGCATCATGGCTCACATCGATGCAGGAAAAACTACTACAACAGAGCGTATTCTTTTTTATACTGGAAAATCTCACAAAATAGGTGAAGTTCATGATGGCGCGGCCACAATGGATTGGATGGAGCAAGAGCAAGAACGTGGAATTACCATCACTTCAGCGGCTACAACTTGCTTTTGGAAAGGTCATCGCGTTAATATCATCGATACTCCAGGGCACGTTGATTTTACAATCGAAGTAGAGCGTTCTCTTCGCGTTCTCGATGGAGCAGTTGCAGTTTTTGACTCGGTTGCTGGCGTTGAACCGCAATCTGAAACCGTATGGCGTCAAGCTAACAAATAT
>JBIIBR010000099.1:0-5246 GCA_044239285.1 Rickettsiales bacterium
ATTCATTATGATATCGAGAACATCTTCTTTGATTCCGTCAATTGTGGCATATTCATGCATAACACCTTCTATTTTAACAGATGTAACAGCAAAACCGTTGATTGAAGAAAGCAAAACTCTTCTTAATGAATTACCTAAAGTGTTGCCATATCCTCTTGCAAAAGGCTCCATAACAATTACTGATTTTGTTAAATTATTATAACCTTCTTTTAATACAATTGAAGTTGGTTTTGTAAGTGTGCTCCAGTTTTCTTTTAAAATTGCCATATTTTTGTGAATTGATTATAATTATTTTTATAAATTAATTAGACTCTTCTTCTTTTTGCTGGACGACAGCCATTGTGAGGAAGATAAGTTATATCTTTTATTGAAGATACAATTATTCCTGAAACTTGAATCGCCCTTAATGAAGCTTCGCGACCAACACCTGGACCTCTTATTTCAACAACCGCATTTTGCAATCCGCATTCTTTCGCAATATTAACTGCATGTTGAGTTGCAACTTGGGCAGCATATGGAGTTGCTTTTCTAGAGCCCTTGAATCCATGCTTACCAGCTGAAGACCAGCATATGATGTTTCCGTTATTTTCAGAAATTGAAATTATTGTATTGTTAAAACTCGCATATACGTGAATTACGCCACTAACAATATTTTTTCTTTTTTTGGATGCGCCTTTAGATTTTTTTTCTTTTGTCGCAATATCGCTTTTTGTTTCAGTCATATTAAATTTAATGATTCAGATTATTTTACCGCTTTCTTTTTGTTTGCAATCGCAACTCCGCGACCCTTACGAGTTTTGGCGTTCGTGTGAGTTCTTTGACCTCTAACTGGCAGTTTTTTAACATGTCTTATGCCACGATAACAACCTATGTCTATTAACCTCTTAATGTCTGAAGAAATTTTTCTTCTAAGATCGCCCTCTAGAACGGGGAATTCTTTTTCAATTAAAGATCTTACTTGAGCAAGCTTTTCTTCGCTTACTTGATTAGTTCTAAGACTTAGATTTATTTTTAATTTATTGCAAATTTTTTCTGCAGTTGTTGTTCCTATTCCATATATATAAGTCAAAGCAATTACAAAACGCTTTTCCTTAGGAATATTAATACCAGCGATTCTAGCCAATGTTATGTCCTCAATTAAGTTAATTATTAATGTTCGACTTCAGTTCCTCAAAAACCAAGGTAGATATTTTTAAAGCATCTATCGAAACAAGCAAGTGTTTTTTTTTGTAATACTCAATAAGTGGGAAACTCGATTCTTTGTAAACTTTAAGGCGATTTTTAACCGTCTCTTCATTATCATCGATTCTATTTTCTAACTCATTAGAGCCACAATTGTCACATTCACCATCTTTTAAAGTTGGTTTAAAGTAACGATTATAAACGGCGCCACATTTTTTACAAGTGTAACGTCCAGCTATTCTTTTTATTAAAACATCTTCTTCTATTTCAAAATTGAATACTTTGTCAATTTTTTTCTTACAATTTTCAAGCATTTCTTCAAGTTTTAATGCTTGATTAATATTTCTTGGAAATCCATCTAATATAAATCCTTTTTCACAACTTTCTGTTGTAATTTTTTCTTTTATTATATTTATAACAACATCATCTGAAACAAGAGCCCCTGACTCCATTTGCGACTTTGCTAAAATTCCAATTTCACTCTTTTTTTCAACTTCCTTTCTTAATAAATCTCCAGTTGAAATGGATTCTATATTAAGACTTGAAGAAAGTAGTGAGGCTTGCGTTCCCTTTCCCGAGCCCGGAGCTCCTAAAAAAATTATGTTCATCCTCTTATCTTTATTCTTTTTTTCTTACCAGCTCCCGAGCCGTATTTTCCGGCAAATAAGTGTGATTGAATTTGATTTATTAAATCCATTACCACATTGACCATTATCAGAATTCCCGTTCCACCAATGTGCAAAGGAATTGAAGTTCTTGCAATTAAGGTTTCTGGGATCACGCATATTATTATTAAATATATAGCTCCTATAAGAGTAAGTCTAGATATTATTTTATCTAAATGATCTGCCGTGGCTTGACCTGGGCGAACTCCAAGAATAAAACAATTACTTTTTTTTAAGTTATTAGAGACTTCTTGGGTATTAAAAATTATAGATGAATAAAAATATGAAAAGAATAAAATTAGAAATGAAAATAATATTGCATATAACATTCCACCCCTTTGCAACATCGAAAGCATTACATTGCCATCGATTTCAGCAATTTGCACTATTGCGACCGGAAACATTAAAATTGAACTGGCAAAAATTGGAGGAATAACTCCTGAAAGATTAATTTTTAAAGGCAAAAATGAAGAATCGGACATTCCAGCGCTTTTCATCATTGAAGAGTTTGGATATTGTATTTTTATTTTTCTGTTTGTTTTCTCGATAAAACAAACTAAAATTATAGCTCCAACAAAAATCAAAAAGAATAACATTATTACAATAAAACTATATACTCCGGTTTTTAGTAAATCGAACATTTCAATTATAGTGGATGGAAGTGAGGATACTATTCCAACAAATATTATTAAGGATATTCCATTTCCTATTCCCGATGATGAAATTTTTTCACCAAACCACATTAACATAACTGTGCCCCCAACTAAACTAACCACAGTTGTCCACAAAAAAATATTAGAGTCCGATATGAAGGCGTTATTTTCAGAATTTGAAAGGGCATAATAAACTCCAAAAGACTGAAACAGGGCTAAAAATATTGTTAGATAACGAGTATATTGGTTAATTTTACTTCTGCCAAATTCGCCTTCTTTTTTTAAGGCTTCAAGTCCAGAATGCATGGAGGTAAGTAGTTGCATTACTATTGACGCGGTTATGTAAGGCATTATATTTAAAGCGAATATGCTCATTCTTTCTAGCGCACCGCCAGAAAAAAGATTTATCATTCCAAATACGTCGGCCGATGATCCAGAGAAAATTTTTTCTAAAATTTTTGTATCAATTCCAGGAATCGGCACGAATGTCCCGAATCTATAAACAATTAATATGAAAATTGTAAATAGAATTCTCTTTTTTAGATCTGTTAGATTTGAATCTTGCTTCATTTTCTATGAAAATCTTTGTGCGTTCTTAGAATATTTGTCAACCAAAACTTTGAATTGTAAATCAATTTTAGATTTTCCCATTATTAGTTTAACTACTGATTTTTTATTTTTAATCAAACCAAAATCTTCAAGATGCTCTTTAGTCACCTCTGATTGTGAATTTATTTTTTTATTCTCAATTAGGTTAACTAAATCTCTTATATTTACTACCTCGATTTCTTTTCGAAGATTATTAACGAAACCTTTTTTTGGCAATCTCATGTGAACTGGCGTTTGTCCACCTTCAAAACCTTTAACTGAATGATGCCCAGTTCTTGCTTTTTGACCCTTAACACCTCTTCCAGATGTTTTTCCTTTGCTAGATCCAATACCTCTTCCAACTCTAATTTTGGAATTTCTTTTAATTTTTGGAAGACTTTGTAACGATAAAGACATATTGATAATTTTATAAAATTTTAATAATGTGATAAATTTTTCTAATCATTCCCAAGACTGAATTGTCGACCTTAATTTCTGAAAAAGACCCTATTCCCCTAAGTCCAAGACCAATTAGACTTCCTTTTTGTCTTGCGTTCAATTTTGATCCACCCTTAACTTGGGTAATTTTTACTGTTTTATTTAAAAAATGTTCGATTTTCATATTTTATTTAATCATTTTTATTTTCAGAGATATTATTTAATGCTGAATTTCTTCTTTTTATAATTTCAGAAATTTCTTTAGATCTCCTTTCGGCGATTAATTTCGGAGAAGCTAAGTTTTTAAGAGCTAAAAAAGTTGCTCCGATCATATTATATGGATTTGAAGTTCCAACTGATTTAGCGACCACATCGCTGATTCCAGCACATTCAAAAACTGCACGCATTGGTCCGCCAGCAATAACACCAGTTCCTACCGGTGCTGATCTTAAATAAACTTTTGCAGAACAGTATCTGGCAAATATATCGTGATGAACTGTGCGACCTTCTTTTAAAGAAACTTTGATCATCGCTCTTTTTGCAGCTTCAAAAGCTTTATTTTTTGCATCAGAAACTTCTGTTGCATTACCTTTTCCAAAGCCAACTTTTCCATTTTTATCACCAACAACAACCAAAACTGAAAATGACATATTTTTGCCACCTTTTACAGTTTTTGATACACGGTTAACAGCTATTAATCTCTCTATGATTTCTTGAGAAACTTTTTCTTTTTGATTTTTTTGCTTTGTCATCTTATGATTTAATTATTAAAATTTTAATCCAAATTCACGGCACGCATCAGCTAAAGCTTTAACGCGTCCATTATAATTATACGCACCTTTGTCAAATACTATATTGTCTATATTTGCTTTTTTACATAGTTCTGCAATATTTTTTCCAACAATTTTAGCCTTGTCAACTCCAGTAATTTTCTCTTCAAACAATATACTTGATGATTGAGCTAAAACACCCCCATCGATACTAATTATTTGAGCATAAATGTTTTTGTTAGTTCTATTTACAGTCATTCTGGGTCTGTTAGATTTGTTGTTTTTTTTAACGTTATTTCTAACTCTAATTTTTCTTCTTTGATAGCTTGTTAACATAAATATATAGTATAAGTTGTTTATTTTTTCTTACCTTCTTTTCGCAAGATTTTCTTGCCAAATACTTTAACACCTTTACCTTTATAGGGCTCAGGTGGTCTAAAACCAATTATCTCAGACGCAACTTGACCAACCAAAACTTTGTCAATTCCGGTTATTATAATCAAGTTAGGCTTTTCAAAAACAGCTTCAATTCCCAAAGGGAGAGCGTAACATATGTCATGACTATATCCCAATGTCAAAAATAAAAACCCCTTATCAATCGAAGCTTTATAACCAACTCCGTTGATTTCAAGAATTATTTTAAAAGGAGAGTGCATTCCTTGAACAATATTTTTTAAATTACTTCTATCCATTCCAATTTGAGCTGAAACATTAGAATCATTTTTTTCTTTTGCAAATAATTTTATTTGCTTATCATTGAAATCAATGTTAATTCCAGAACTGACTTTATAATTCTTTTTAATCTTTCCTGATTCAAGAGTTACCTCATTGTTATTAAGAGATATTTTAATAGTTTCCGGAATTGTTATCGGTAATTTTCCTATACGAGACATTTTTTATAAATTTAAAATATTTTTAATAAAATTTCACCACCTAAATTTTTAGTTCTA
>JBIIBR010000109.1:0-4826 GCA_044239285.1 Rickettsiales bacterium
CCCTTGATGGCTTACAACACCATTTTTATTACAATATCCGTAAAGCCGTCAGGCTATAGCTCTCCACTTGAGGGAGAGCGGGCGAACGATTGCAACGGTAGTTGCTCATCGAGAGCCGTGAGGGGTCAAAAAACTACCAGCAACAAAGGCTTCAAGATTATCTCAAAAGCTAAAAGAAACAAAATCAAGAAATCTTCTTTTTTGGAATTTTTTCATTTCAATTTTTTGTATAAACTTAAAATCGTTTTCGTTATAAGTTTTTTAACCCCTCACGGCTCCCAAATCGCAACTACCGTTGCGATTTTATCGCCCGCTCTCCCTCAAGGGGAGAGCTGAAGCCCGTAAGCGTTGCAAGTATTTTTTTAAATTTAGAGGTGTAAGCCCCCAAGGTTTGAGCTAGCGCGCGAAGGCTTTATGAGTATTTTATAAAATATAGGGGTGTAAGTTTGGGGTGAGAGGTAGAAATTTTTTAATAGAAGAGATAAAAATATTGAGAAGAAAATTTTTAAATAAAATCAAGAAAATTGCCTTTTATTTAAAAATTATTTTTTAGAATTTTATTTTGATTTGATCCATTAACAATCTAAGCTTTTTTAATACGATATAAATCTCTTATATTTTCCCAAAAACCCTAATCAAATCATTGTCGCTTTGCCAAAATTTTTGTAATTGAAAATTATTAATTGTATGATTTAAATCAGTAATCCCAAGCTTTCCAACCGCTTCCAAACCATCATTGCCAATGATAATTCCGGCTTGAATCCAAATTAATTCATCGACTAAATTTTTTTGCAAAAATTGCGTAATTATTGAACTGCCACCTTCAATTAAAATCGAATTAATTCCAATTTCATGAAGTTTTTTTAAAGCATTTTCCAAATCAATTTTATTGTCAATTTCTTCGCAAAAAATTGCTAAATTTTGTGAATTTTTTTGCAAGAATTTTGCTAAATTTGGATGATTTTTTTGCGATGCGGGGCATAAAATTATTGTCGCAATTTGTGGATTTTTGGTAAAGATATTTTCAGCAAAAGTGAAATCTAAATTTTTACAAATTATAATTTTTGTCGGCGAATATTCTTCGAGTCCTAAAATCCGGCAATCTAGGCTTGGATTGTCGATTCGCACCGTATTGGCGCCGACCAAAATCGCCTGATTTTTTGCGCGTAAAAAATTGCCAAATTTACGCGAATTTTCCGAAGTAATCCACTTACTTTGAAAATTTTTGGTGGCGATTTTGCCATCGAGTGAAGTAGCGATTTTTAAAGTCACGAAAGGTTTATTTTCTAATTTAGATTTAAAAAAAGCGCGATTAATATTTTGCGCTTCTTTTTCGCCAATTCCAACTTCAACTTTTATGCCCGATTCTTGTAAAATTTTTACGCCATTTCCGCAAACTCTCTTATCGGGATCAATCGTGCAAATTACCACTCGAGAAAATTTATTTTTAATAATTTCTTCCGTGCAAGGCGAAGTTTTGCCAAAATGACTACAGGGCTCCAAGCTTACATAGATAGTCGCTCCTTCTAAAACTTTTTTATCTGAAATTTTATTTATCGCTTCAATTTCGGCGTGAGGGCGACCGTTTTTGGCGGTAATGCCGGTTGAAATTATGGTATTATTTTTGACGATAACGCAACCAACCGAAGGATTTTCCTTAGTTATGCCGACATTTTTTCGTGATAAATTTAAGGCTAAATTAATAAATTTCTCGTCAATTCGTTGTGTCATATTTTTTAAAAAAGATATTGTATAAGTTTATTATTAATATATCTTGAAATTAGATTTGTAAAAATATATTTTAACAACAAATTTAAAAAGATTAATAAAATAATTTAGTTTTTTTGTTTTATTTTGTTAATAAAAACGGTTAAAAAATTAATTTTCTTAGAAATGTTTAAATATTTTTTAATCATATTTTGTATCTTTATTTATTCTTGCGCCTCTAAGCAAGATCAATATTATGGAAATTATAAAACACCTTACCAATATCAAAATCAATATGCTCCGATACAGCAATATCAACCTTATCAACCAAATTCGCGAGCTTATAGCAACCCATATGCTTTTCCACAGCAATATGCTCAGCCATTTTATGACTCAGATCAATATTACGTTCCGCCAACCAACTACTATAATGTTGAAGGTGTTCAAAATTCCCCAGCTAATAATAAATATTAAAAATAGAATTATTTTAGTAATTTTTTTATTTTTGAATCTTATAAATTTATCAAGTTGCTCCCATGATAAATATGATAATGAAACTTTATATAATTCAGTTGGCTTTGATCAAGGCTCTATGCCGATGCAAGGACAACAAAAAGTTGCGCCTGATTATTTTTATCGCCAATCGCAGGGAGCGATGGGAGGTGGGTCTTATCCACAACAGCAATATCAACCACAGCAACAATATCAACCGCAACAGCAATATCAACCGCAACCACAGCCACAACAATATTATCCGCAAACATATGGCTCAGTCGCGCCTTACCAAGTTTATCCAAATGCTGGATCGCGATTTTATTCAAACCCCTATGCGATTCCACCTTCGCCTTATTATCCACAATATGATGTTGACCAATATTACGTCCCGCCAACTTACTCATATGGAATGGAGCAAAGCGGGGCGCCGTCAAATCGTGCCACTAATCCAAGGTAATTTATGAAAAAAATTTTAATTTATAGTAAAGATATTTGCCCTTATTGTACTAAAGCCAAAAATCTTTTTCAAAGAAAAGGGGTGGAATTTGAAGAAATAAAAATTAATTCCGATGAGTTGCGAGAAGAGATGATTAAAAAATCCAACGGCAGAATGACGGTTCCACAAATTTTTATTGGTGATTTTCATGTCGGCGGATGTGATGATTTATATGCTCTCGAATCGGCGGGGAAACTTAATAATCTTTTAGGAAAATAAATTTTTTTCATAAAGACTTGTAAGAAATTTATTTTAAACTATTTTGTTTATATCAATTTTTGATGAAATGTCGAAATGCAAAATAAATTCGATATAAATTAAAATCTTGTTTCAATCTTTTTAACATTAATTCTTTAAAATATGGAAATAATTCCTCTTCATAATGGCGTTCTTGTGGAGCGCGTCGAAGCTGAAAGCAAAACTGCTGGAGGCATCATTATACCAGATACTGCGAAAGAAAAACCGGCTGAAGGAAAAGTTGTTGCGGTTGGTGAAGGAAATCGCGATGATAACGGAAAAAAAATTCCTCTAGATGTAAAAAAAGGTGATCACATTTTGTTCGCAAAATGGGGTGGTACCGAAGTTAAAATTGATGGCAAAGAGCTTATCATTATTAAAGAAACTGACATTTTAGCAATCGTTAAAAAAACTAAATAATTTAATTAAAATCGGAGAAAATATGTCTGCAAAAGAAATTTTATTTGCAACTGATGCACGCACCAAAATCGTTGAAGGTGTTGATATCATTGCCAATGCTGTTAAAGTAACATTAGGGCCTAAAGGACGTAATGTTGTAATTGAAAAATCATTCGGTGCGCCAAGAATTACTAAAGATGGCGTTACTGTTGCCAAAGAAATTGATCTCGCTGACAAATTTCAAAATTTAGGCGCGCAAATGATCAAAGAAGTTGCTTCAAAAACTAATGATATTGCTGGTGATGGAACTACAACCTCAACAGTTTTAGCGCAATCAATAGTTCGTGAAGGAATTAAATCGGTAGCGGCCGGAATCAATCCAATGGATTTGAAACGCGGTATCGATATCGCCGTTGAAGCGATAGTTAAAGAACTCGGTAAAATGAGCAAAAAAGTTAGCAACAAAGAAGAAATTGCCCAAGTTGCTACAATTTCTGCCAATGGCGATGTTGAAGTCGGTAATAAAATTGCCGATGCGGTGCAAAAAGTTGGTCCTGATAGCCCAATTACCGTTGAAGAAGCCAAAGGTTTAGAATTTGAAGTTGATGTGGTTGAAGGTATGAAATTTGATCGCGGTTATTTATCGCCATATTTCGTAACTAACGCCGACAAAATGGCAGTCGAAATGGAAAATGCTTTGATTTTGTTGTTTGAGAAAAAAATCTCAAATTTACAACCAATGGTTCCAATGCTTGAGGCTGTAGTTCAATCAGGTCGTCCACTTTTAATTATCGCTGAAGATGTTGAAGGCGAAGCTCTTGCGGCTTTGGTTGTCAACCGCTTACGTGGTGGATTAAAAGTTTGCGCAGTGAAAGCCCCAGGATTCGGCGATCGTCGTAAATCAATCATGGAAGATATCGCAGTTCTAACTGGTGGTCAATTAATCTCTGAAGATTTAGGCATGAAACTTGAAAATGTCGGCATTAAACAACTTGGTCAAGCTAAAAGAATTATCGTTGATAAAGAAAATACTACCATCGTTGATGGTGCTGGAAAATCAACCGATGTTAAAGCTCGTTGTGCTTCAATCAAATCACAAATCGAAGAAACTACTTCTGATTATGATCGTGAAAAATTACAAGAAAGATTAGCTAAAATTTCTGGCGGTGTCGCTATTATCAAAGTTGGCGGTGCTACAGAAGTTGAAGTTAAAGAGAAAAAAGATCGCGTTGACGATGCTTTGGCTGCTACTCGTGCCGCAATGCAAGAAGGTATTGTTGCTGGTGGTGGTTCAGCTTTATTATTCGCTGGTCGCATTCTTGATAAAATTAAAGGTGCCAATGAAGAACAAAATGTTGGTATCAATATCGTTAAAAAAGTTGTGCAATCACCAATTCGTCAAATCGCTGAAAATGCTGGTTTTGATGGTGCGGTTGTTGCTAATGAAGTGCTTTCAAAAGCTGATGCTTCATATGGCTATGATGCACAAAAC
>JBIIBR010000100.1:0-5180 GCA_044239285.1 Rickettsiales bacterium
TCCCCCCTTGAGGGGGAGCAGGCTTCGAGGATTTAACGGTAGTTAAATCCGCGGAGCCGTGGGGGGTCAAAAAAACTTTGATAATCAACGATCTAGAACCAAAATAAAAACTTCCAAAAAATATTTTTTTAAAAAAGACGATTTCTTGATTTTGTTTTTGAACTAAAAAATATTCCGATTTTTTGTAAAAAATTAATCTAAAAAATGCAAAATTAACCTAAAAAATCACCGATTTTTGTTAAAAAAATTGAAAAAATTGTTGATTAAAAACGAAATCAAGAAATCGCCTTTTTTGGATTTTTTTCATTTCAACTTTTTACATAATCTAAAAACCTTTGTCGCTGTTAGTTTTCTGACCCCCCACGGCTCCGAGATTTTAACTACCGTTAAATTCTCGGAGCCTGCTCCCCCTCAAGGGGGAAGCTACAGCCCGTTAGCTTTGTGAGATTATATAAATTTGCAGGGGTGTAAGCCCCGCAAGCGGGGAGAGGGGAAAGGATCTCATCGCGTATGTCGCGATTCATTCGCGACGGAGCGATTCAACTCAAAGCTAAATTTGCGAAGCAAATTTAAATAGGTATAACGGAGATGCATATTTGCATCCCCGCTATTTTGTTTAGATTTTTGAGATCAAAACTATTTTTTTGCTGGAGCTTTTTTAGCAACAACTTTTTTAGCTGGAGCTTTTTTAGCAACAACTTTTTTAGCTGGAGCTTTAGAAGCAACGGCTTTTTTAGCTGGAGCTTTTTTAGCAACAACTTTTTTAGCTGGAGCTTTTTTAGCAACAACTTTTTTAGCAACAGTTTTTTTAGCAGTAGCCATGATTTTATAAAATTATTTGTTAAAATATTTACCAAGTAGAATAACAATTTCGAAAAGAATTATTAACAAAATTGCCAAACTAATTTGACTCAAGATGTCTGGGGGAGTAAGGATTGCAGATAATATGAAAATTATTACAATCCAATATCTCCTCTTACTTCTCAAATCTTTAACTTTAACATAACCACCTTTAATTAAAAAAAGCAATAGTATTGGTGATAAAAAAGCGATACCAAATCCGAAGAGTAAATTTATGGTAAAATTTAGATAATCGCTAATCTTAGTTTCAAGCAAAATGGGTAAGGTGCTATCATTGATTGAGCTTAGATTTTCAAAGCTCGAGAAGAATTTTAAAGCCATCGGTAAAATGAAAAAATAACAAAAAATTGCGCCAAATAAAAATAAAAAAGACGAGAAAAATAACGTAAATAAAATATTTTTTTTCTCATTTTTATATAAAGCGGGGGACAAAAAAAGATAAATTTCTGCAAAAAAAATTGGAAAAGAAAAAAATAATGACGAATAAAAAGACAATTTTAAATAGGTCATGAAAGCTTCTGTCGGGCTGGTGTAGATCAATTTACGATTTTGATTATTTTGCGAAACATCGATAAAAGGTTGAAGTAAAAAGTGATAAATTTCTTTTGAGAAAAAATAACATATTGCAAAAATTACTACATAGAACAAAACACATATCATCGCTCGACTCCTTAATTCATTGAAGTGAGAGCCTATTGTCATTTCTGAATTTTTATTTTTCATGATTTTTTCTTGATATAAAAATCTTATTAAAAATGCATTTTTAATAAGATTTTCTTATTACTAAAATTATTCTTTTATTTCTATTCGTAATTGACATGATGGCTTTGAGTTGTTGATATCGTAAGCTTCACCGCGTGCACAAATAGAATTCTGAGTGTAATTTAATATGTCTCCACCGGCAACCACAACATTTCCTTTATAAGGATTTTCATCATCAACTTTTTTATCATATGAAAAAGCTTCTTTTGTTGTTAATGTATTATTTTTTGTGAAGAGACGATTAGAGTCGGCATGCGAAAATCCGATTTGAAGGTAAGTCTTACCAGAGCTACTGAATGCAATGATGCCGGCATTTCCAATTTTACTTTCAGGAAAAGTTGAAGCCGTTCTTGCCATCTCATTTTCGAAGCCATCATATTTTTCATTTAACATTTGTGAGTTAGATAAATGCATCCAAAAATTTACAATTTCACCCTCTGCCATATCAATTAATTTTCTTGAATCCGTTATATAATTATCGCCATTACCGTCGCTATTATAAATGCTAATTCCGAATCCCATAGTGTTTTGAATATCGCCCGGCAAGGCATGGTATTTCTGGCTGAAGCTCTCAATCGCTGAATTAATTTTTTTAATTTGCATCACCAAAGATTTGGTTTGATTATTGTCGATTAAATTTTTAATTAAATATGCAAAAATTATAGTAATTGAAATGAATATAATTATTAAAAATTTTGATAAAATTGTGCCGTTTTTCATGTCTTTTTTTTGTAAATATTTTTTATGAACAATATATTAGACTTATTTTTTTAATAATAAAATTATTCACCGCAATAATATTTAAAAAAAAATTTTCATGCTAAAAATTATCAATTATAAAAAAATTGTAATTTTTAAATAATTTTATTTATTAAGTAGGGGGAGGACCTCCAGCGGGATCTACAGCGGGAGCGGGAGCAGCAGCGGGAGCTGGAGCGGCGGGACCTCCAGCAGGAGCGGGAGCTGGAGCAGCGGGATCCGCAACAGGGGGAACTCCAGCAGCACCTAAAGCAGATGGATCTGCAGCGCTACCTCCAGCGGGAGCGGGAGCGCTACCTCCAGCTGGATCTACAGCGGGAGCTGGAGCAGCGGGATCCGCAACAGCAGGAGCGGCAGGATCTTCATCAGGTTTTATTTTTTTTTCAACTTTTTCTTTTTCTTTTTGATCCCTCTCAATCGCTTTGTCAATATTTTTTTCCTTTATATCTAAATTATTTTTTACATTTGTTTTTTCACTGAAATCTTTTTCAAGATTCCCTCTTTCTTGCATTTTAGATTTAAAATCTTGACCAGTTGCTACGTTAGCATTATCTTCGCTTTTCAATTTAGCAAATCTCTTAACATTATCATTAGTTGCAAAGCCACTTTCTATTTTTTTATTTAATTTATCCATTTCTTTATGTTGTTCAGACATACTAAAATCAGTTAATTTCGCTCGCGATGCATTAACGCCATCCTTAGCTTTATCTAAGTCCTTTTTATTTTTACCCTTTTCAATTTCTAATTTTATAATATTTTTATCCAATCTTTTCGAGTCAGCTTTTCTATCTATATTTTGTTGTTCGGGACTTCTTTTTTCTAAGCTTTTCTCTTTTTCATTAAGCCTCTCTTCGGGGCTCAACTTAGCTTCTTTTTGCTCCAAACGCTTTTCAAAAGAATTTAATTTATTTATTTCTTTAGCACTCATATTTGGACCTTTTTCAACTGTTTGAGCAAGTCTATTTTCTTGAATTTTTGCAATAATTTTTTCTTCTTCTTTTGCCGTTCTTTTGGTCATTGATGAACCTACACCGGTATAATTATTTAACTTACCCACCATATAATTATGCTCAAACGCATTATTTTGCTTAGAAATCTGTCCTGATTTTTCTAGTTCTTTTATGGCATTAGATCTTTCTTCAAAACTTACATTACCTCTATTGTGTGGAACTATTGGAGAAAAACCTCTTTTAACGATATCTGGAATCTTCCTTTTCTCTGACTTGTTTATTTTACCATCTTTAATATCATTAATAAGCTCTTTACGCTTTTCTGGATCTTCAGTTTTTGTTATCGCTTTTTCCATTTCTTTTTTAGACATTCCCGTATCAACCTTCAAAGATTTTTCGCTGAGAGAAGAGTTGGTGTCTTTCAGTTTGTTGGTTGCCACTGATTTTAATAATCCAAAAACATTGTCCCCTTGATATTTGACCCCACTTTTATCGTTCATCAATTTATCAATTTGTCCCGATGTTTTTCCCATATCTTTGGCAGTTTTTCTCATGGCATTTTGTTTGACTTCAGTTAGCGCCGCTCTTTTTTCTTGCTCATTCATTTTACCAAATTTTTCGGCATTTTCAACTTTATAATTACTAACCGCTTTATTTCCCTTGCTCAACATTTTTTCTTTTATTTTTTGATCTTCTTTATCTTTGGCTAAGTCCATTTTTCTTTTGTTTTTAGCCAATTGACCTGAATCAAATAATTTTTGATCGGCTCTGGCAACCAAATTTAATCCAGATTTTTTATAAAGCTCACCTAATCCTTGTTTTTTTGAGTCAATAATTTTAGTAATTCCACTAGAAAGGCTTGATCCTAAAGTGGTTGCCGACATTCCTCCACTTAAAGTAGCGGCCAAATCAGTTATTGAAGAAATGAATGTTCTCATCAAAACGCACACCGTCCATAATGATATCACTTTAGGAAGAGATGGCATTGAAGAGCCTATCGCGTTTACTTCTACTGAAGAATTTATAATTGATGGCGAATCTTGAGGTGTCCAAAAAGAAAATAAGGTGACCATTTGTTTTCCGATTGGAACTTGCCAAACATTATCCCAGCACACCGTATATCCAAGATTAAGTTTAATAATTAAATATAAAAATGTGTTAAATAAAGTTAAAGTGAATACTAAGAATATTTGTTGCAAACTAAATCCGATTAAAGAATTTATCCAATTATCAAAAAAGGTTTTTGTTTGTTTGAACAAAATGAAAACAAAGAAAAACGGGCCCACCAGAAATAAAACCGAAGTAAAAAATTGTGAAGTTAGATAGATTAAAACTGCATTTGCAACCGCATAAACATAAGCAATGGCACTGTAATATATGATCATCATATAAATAATTCCGAAGAATTTATAAAATAATAATGCTGTGATTTTTTTGTGAACTACATCATTAACTAAAAACATATCAACTACCTTATCAACACTTCCAAAAATTGCCGATTTATCAGAAAAATTATTTGCCTGCAACATTGCGTCGATTCGATTGGTATCATCAAAAATTGATGCCATTAAGAATGTTAAAAATTCAGTGCCATTTTTAAAGAAAGTTACAAAAAACTTTTCGAACCAAACCCATCCAATATCTGGATTAGTAAATAAATAAATTATACCTACTTTTATCAATCTATCAATTATTTCTGATTGCTTTAACTCGCTAACTCCCATTAAAAATCCAAGTCCATAAAATGAAAACATTAACACTACCGATAGCGTTAAAAATGATTTATATACTGGATTTAATAATATTTTTTTATAAATCCTTTTTACTTGATTTTCTTTGATTACAGGA
>JBIIBR010000101.1:0-5174 GCA_044239285.1 Rickettsiales bacterium
AATATTACTAATTTTATTACTAAAATCGTGATTAATTTTTGAAGTTATTAAAAAAATTACCGACAAAATAATAAAAAAAATAGTTTCAATTTTGCGAAAAACTAAATTGAAACTATGCTGAATTATTAGATTAGATCTAGGGCTGTGATTTAGATAACTCATTTAAATAAAAATTAGTCTTGTCTAAATAATGTTGCTCTAAACATTTTAGTGTTTTCTAAAACTTTTCCGCAACCATTAACAACGCAAAGCAAAGGATCTTCGGCAACGAAAACTGGCAATCCTGTAGCTTGTCTAATTACATGATCAAGATTTTTTAATAAGGCTCCGCCACCCGATAAAACAATCCCTCTTTCAACTATATCGGAAGAAAGCTCAGGGGGAGTGCATTCAAGCGCAACTTTGATAGCGTCAACAATTTGTTCAACTGGTTCCATCAAGCTTTCAGCGATTTGACGCTCAGTTAAAATCATTTCCTTCGGAATTCCGTTAGATAAATCACGACCCTTAACTTCAATTACCAAACCGTCACCTTGCTCAGGAGGACAAGCGGCGCCGATATTTTTTTTGATTCTTTCAGCAGTTGATTCGCCAATTAATAAATTTTGATAACGACGAATATAAGAAATAATTGATTCATCCATTTTATCTCCACCAACGCGAACTGAACGTGAGTAAACGATTCCACCAAGTGATAAAATTCCAACTTCGGTAGTTCCACCACCAATATCAACAATCATTGAGCCCGTAGGTTCAGTAACAGGAAGGTTAGCGCCAATTGCTGCTGCCATTGGCTCTTCAATCAAATATACTTCATTAGCTCCCGCGCCTTCTGCTGCGTCTTGAATCGCTCTTCTTTCAACTGGAGTTGAGCCCGATGGAACGCAAATAATTACTTGTGGACCTAACCAGCTCTTAGTTTGGTTAACTTCGCGAATAAAATGTTTAATCATTTCGGCGGCAACTTTGAAATCTGCAATAACGCCATCTTTCAAAGGGCGAATCGCTTCGATTTTAGCTGGCGTACGACCAAGCATCATTTTAGCAGTGTTACCAAACGCGCAAGTAACGGATTTTCCGCCTTCGCTTAAAACCGCAACTACAGAAGGTTCGTTAAGAACAACTCCTTGTCCACGCACATAAACTAAAGTGTTTGCGGTGCCAAGATCGATTGCGATATCTTTTGAGGTAAATGAAAATAATTTTGGGAACATATTTCTCCTAATGGTTTTTTAATTTTTCTAAACAATTTATGTAAGCGACCGCCGAAGCAACTAGAACATTAGTGCTGGCACCGCTTGCAGAATAAATTCGATTATTTTTTTTAAGACGAACGAGAACGTTAGCTTGCGCATCCGTTCCTTCGGTTACAGCCTCAACTTTGTAGAGTTCAAGCTTTGCTCCTCGTGGTATAATTTTATCAATTGCAGAAAAAATTGCGTCAACTGGACCGTCTTTAGATACAAAACTAGTTTGTTCAATATTGGAGTCAATTCTTATTTTAATAAAAATTTCAGCATCCTTGTTATTTCCACAATTAACATCGAGCTCCAAAAGCTGATAAGTCGCTTGATTCTCAACGATCGAGCCATCAATTAACGAAACTAAATCTTCGTTCGAAATTTCTTTTTTTCTATCGGCTAAATCTTTAAATCGCAAAAAAGCTTCGTTAGAAATTTCTTCAGATAAATCATAACCTAATTCTTTCAAGCGATCTTTGAAAGCTGAACGACCTGAAAGCTTGCCGAGTGTTAAAGAGGTTTTTTCAATTCCGACCGATTGCGGAGTCATGATTTCATAGGTTTCGCGATTTTTCAACATGCCATCTTGATGAATTCCGCTTTCATGAGCGAAGGCGTTGGCTCCTACAATTGCCTTATTTGGTTGAATAACAAATCCAGTAATATTTGAAACTAATTTTGAAATTCTTGAAATCATCGTGGTGTCGATATTGGTTTCAAAATTATAAATATCAGAGCGAGTTTTTATCGCCATCACAATTTCTTCGAGAGCCGCGTTGCCCGCTCGCTCGCCGATACCATTGATAGTGCATTCAATTTGTCTTGCACCCGCGCGCATTGCCGATAAAGAATTAGCAACCGCCAATCCGAGATCATCGTGACAATGTGCGGAAATTATGGCTTTGTCGATGTTCGAAACATTATTTTTTATGGCGGTAATTAAAGCAAAATATTCTTCGGGAGTTGTATAGCCAACAGTGTCGGGAATATTGATAGTCGTGGCACCGGCGTTAATTGCGGTTTCGATGGCTTTAAATAAAAAATCATGTTTTGATCGAGTGGCATCTTCGGGTGACCAATCAACTTCGTCGCATAAATTTCGTGCGAGCCCAACACTGTCTTTGATTGCTTCGAGCACCTGTTCGGGCGCCATTTTTAATTTATACTCCATGTGAATTGGCGAAGTCGCAATGAAAGTATGGATACGTGAGCGTTGGGCGTCTTTCAATGCTTTAGCGGTGATTTCAATATCGTTTTTTTTGGCGCGAGCTAAACCACAAATTGTCGAATTTTTAATAGTTTTCGCAATGCGATTAACCGCGGAAAAATCACCCTCCGATGAAGCTGGGAATCCTGCCTCGATAACGTCGACGCGCATTTTTTCAAGAGCTTTGGCAATTAGCAATTTTTCTTCAATATTCATGGTGGCACCGGGAGCTTGCTCGCCGTCGCGAAGAGTGGTATCAAAAATAATTATTTTTTCTTTTGTCATTTGCATTTAAAGTTGCTTTCTTGAAAAATTTTTCATAGTTTTAATAAAATTATAAAACTTAAAAAACACAAAATCAATTTAAAATTTTGAAAAATGTCTCAATCTAAAAACATAGTTGATATTGCTTCAATTGCGACTCCATGTACTTTTGAAGAAAATGATTTAATAAAAAAAATTCTTGTTAAAAATAATTTTGAAGTAAATTTTTTTAATGAAAATAAAGTTTCAATTAATCAACCGCAAAACCATCATTTTGCTAGCATTGACGCCTATGAAAGGTTTTTAAATTTTAAGGAATCTACTGAAAATATTAATTCAAAAATAATTTGGTGTAATCGTGGAGGCTACGGCAGTGCGGATATTTTGCCTTTTTTATATCAAATGCCAAAACCTAAAAATAAAAAAATTTTAATTGGTTTTAGCGATATCGTTTCAATCGCCACTTTTGTGCAAAAAAATTGGGGCTGGAAAGTGGTGTGTGCTCCAATGTTATCACAGATTTTGAAAGATAAAGTTTCTGCACAATCGCAACAAATAATTTTTGATTTAATTAATGGAAAAATTGACGAATTAAATTATGATTTAAAATTATTGAAGGGTACTCCGAGCATTTTAGAATCTGAGATTGTCGGGGGCTGCGTAAGTGTTTTGGCGGGAAATTATGCCACCAAAAATCAACTAAATTGGCGCAATAAAATTTTATTTTTAGAAGATGAGGGTGAAGATGGCGAAAGGCTTGAGCGCTATTTTACGCAAATTGCTTTTATGATTAATGAAAAAAAATCTCAACCACAAGCAATTTTGTTAGGAAATTTCTTGGAAGGTAATGAATTTGGTAATCCGCAATCGCAAAAAATTAACTTGGCAATTCAAAAATTTTGCGATAAAATAAATAATATTGCAATTTGGCAAGAAACCAGCAATTCTCTAGGTCATTCCTTTAATCAAAAACCTTTGATTTTAGGAATTAAAAGTAAAATTCTAACGAGCGGAAAAATTTCACAAAAAATTAATTTGAGTTTTTTTTCTAAAAAGTTAAAAATATAAAAATCGATTTTTTCAAGAAAATAATTTTATTACAAAGTGACTTCTACAAATCAAACTAAAAACATGACCATTAATTTTGGTCCACAACATCCCGCGGCGCATGGAGTTTTGCGTTTAGTTCTTGAAATGGACGGCGAGGTTATAACTCGTGCCGATCCGCATATTGGATTGCTTCATCGCGGTACCGAAAAATTGATCGAATATAAAACTTATTTGCAAGCTGTGCCTTATTTCGATCGTCTCGATTATGTTTCGCCAATGTGCCAAGAACACGCTTATGCTTTAGCGGTTGAGAAGTTGCTCGGTTGTAATATTCCGCGTCGCGCGCAATTTATTCGCGTGATGTTTTCCGAAATTACTCGTCTTCTAAATCACATCATGGCGATTACCACTCAAGCCCTTGATGTTGGTGCGATGACGCCACTTTTATGGATGTTCGAAGAGCGTGAAAAAATGATGGGATTTTATGAAAAAGTTTCGGGATCAAGAATGCATTCGGCTTATATTCGTCCGGGTGGCGTTCATCAAGATTTGCCAGCGGGTTTGCTCGAAGAAATAGCAGATTTTATCAAGCAATTTCCAAAAAAAATTAGCGATATGGAAAATCTTTTAACTGAAAATCGCATTTTTAAACAAAGACTGGTTGATATCGGAGTGGTTTCAAAGCAACAGGCTCTTGATTGGGGATTTTCTGGTCCGATGATTCGTGGCTCGGGAATTGCGTGGGATTTGCGCAAAAGTCAACCTTATGAAATTTATGGCGAACTTGATTTTGATATTCCAATCGGCAAAAATGGCGACTCTTATGATCGCTATTTAATTCGCGTTCAAGAAATGTATGAATCGATTAAAATTATCGAGCAATGTATCGCTAAAATTCCAAATGGCGAAGTGGTGACCGACGATAAAAGAGTTGCTCCGCCGAAAAGATCCGATATGAAAAATTCCATGGAAAGTTTAATCAATCATTTCAAACTTTATACCGAGGGTTATCACGTTCCGGCGGGTGAAGTTTATGGTTGCGTCGAAGCACCAAAAGGCGAATTCGGTGTTTATTTAATTTCCGACGGCTCGAATAAACCTCATCGTTGTCGAGTTCGCGCTCCAGGATTTGCTCATTTGCAAGGCTTAGAATTTATGGTAAAAGGCAATTTACTTGCCGATGTCGTTACCGTAATTTCAACGCAAGATATCGTATTTGGCGAAGTTGATAGATAAAATTTGACATTTGTATTTTTTAACATATCATTTTCGCCCTAATTTTTTAGGTTTATTTAAATTCAATTATTTAATACTTAATTGAAAATATTTTAATTTCTAAAAATCTAAATCTTATATAAACTGTTATTTTCTTTTAAGATGAAAATTTATAATTCAATAAAATCTGCTAAAAA
>JBIIBR010000039.1:0-8278 GCA_044239285.1 Rickettsiales bacterium
GAATAAAATCAACTCAGAGATAAATTTACCAAGCAAGTTTAATTCAATAAAAAAATTATCTTTAAAATTTTTTCATTTCAACTTAAAAAAACTCTTAAAACCTTAATCAATTTTGTAAACTATTTTTCCAGCAACCGTTGTTAAAACCGCTCTGCCCTTGACTTTAAAGCCATCGAACGGAGAGTTTTTGGATTTGCTAAAAAACTTTTGTGAATCAATATTCCATTCGTGATTTAAATCGATTAAAACTAAGTCGGCTCTTGCGCCTTTTTTAATTTCTCCGCCGTCAAAATTAATAATTTCAGCGGGGTTGCAGGTCATTTTGGCGAGAAGGTCGCGAAGCGATAAAATTTGTTGATGATAAAGCATTAATGAAAGTGGCAACATGGTTTCGACGCCAACAATCCCAAAGCTCGCTTCTTCAATCGGTTTATTTTTTGACGCCTCATCATGCGGAGCGTGATCTGTCGCGATGGCGTCAATCACGCCACTGCGTAAGCCTTCAATCAAAGCCAAACGATCCTCTTCACTGCGAAGTGGCGGATTCATTTTCGCCAAAGTGCCTGATTTTAGAACCTGCGCATCGGTTAAAGTAAAATGATGCGGAGAAACTTCGGCGGTGACTCTTAAACCCTTATCCTTAGCGCGTTTAATCGCATCAAGAGCTTCTTTAGTTGAACAATGCAAAAGATGATAACGTCCGCCAATTGCTTCCAAAATCGCTAAATCGCGTTCAACAATTACTGATTCAGAAATGTTGGGAATGCCTCGCACTCCAAGCTGAAGTGACACTTTACCTTCATTTACGCAACCTTTGTTACTTAAATTTAAATCTTCGGCATGTTGCGCAATAACGACATTAAGATTTTTAGAATATTCAAAAGCACGACGCATTAAATTAGCGTTCATAACGGGCAAACCATCATCGGTGAAGCCTACCGCTCCAGCCTCTTTAAGCGAATGCATATCGGCGAGCTCTTCGCCTTTCATAGCTTTACTAATACAACCATAGGCAAGAACATTGCAAAACGCCACTTCACGCGATTTTAAACGCAAATATTCAAAAGTTAAAACTGAATCTAAAGTCGGAGCCGTATTGGGTTGACATACAACAGTCGTAATCCCTCCAGCCACAGCCGAAGCACTTCCCGAAGCAAAATCTTCTTTGTGAGTTTGCCCTGGATCGCGAAAATGAACTTGGATATCAATCAAGCCGGGAGCAAGAACCAAGCCTTTGCAATCGATTTCTTCATCGGCTTTGACATTTAAATTTTTACCAAAATCGACGATTTTATCACCCAGCGTCAACAATTCTCCAACTTCATCATAATTAGATTTTGGATCAATGATTCGAGCATTTTTGTAAAGAATTTTTTTATCAGAAGCAACCGCATTAGCGTAAGGCAAATCAAATTTTGGCATAATATTCAAATTGAGTTAAAATTCATTTTTTATAAATATGCCAAAACCGAATTTACAATCAAGAGTTTAATTGAAAAATTATTATTTACTTCCCAATTTTATTGACCATTTTTTTGATAAATAATTTTCAATATCTTCTCTTTCGCTATTTAACAAATTACGATTAAAAATAATAATTTCAGCGATGGAGCCAACTAAATCATAGGGTGCAGGTCTATTAAGACCTTTTCCAATAAAATTATTTGTTGGTAAAGAAGTTCTTGAAGTCTTATTAACATAATTGGCACGATAATTTTTATTAATATAAATATTTATTTTTGATTGGTCATAAGTAAAAGAAAACATTTGAAATTTATTGATAGCAACAGCCCCATAGTCACTCCACAAACCTTCAAGCCAGACAGTCCAACCATTAACAAATTTATTATTATCACTTACATATTCAAAATAATTGGAATTAAATTGAATATGCGACCCATCACCAGAAGTTAACACCGGACAATTGCAATTGGCATCGATTTTTGAAACAAAAATAACGGTGTAAGGCTCATTTCCATAGGGCACGGTGCCATTTGGTAAATTTAAAAATTTTCCAGTTCCAAATCTAACTATCGGCAAAGAAGTGGTTTTATCAAAAATAATTGTGGGCTGAGAGGGTGTTGCTGTTTGAGTAGCATCAAATTTTATAAAAGATTTTGAATTAAAATCTTTCCAACGATTTATGGCTTGACCCTCTTCAATTTTAGGTAAATCTTCAAAGGAAGTAGTGCCTTTTGAAAAAACATTTTGATTGGTAGTTTCATACCAAGCTACCAAATCTTCAATTCTTCCAACTCGAGAATTTATAGTTAAATTTCTTGCAGTTGTCAGTCTAAAATCATTATATAAATCAACCCCCAAAGAAACGCCAGAAATTAAAATTCCAATGATTAGAACGACTAAAGAAATTTCTATTAAAGAAAAAGCTTTTTTAAAATCCATATTAAAAAATTATTTTTAATTTACATTGATTGATGAAGATTTTTTATGGCGACTTCGACGCCCTTAGGATGTTGCCACACATAAGAAATTACTGCCAAAAAATCTGCACCATTTTTGATTAATTCGCCACAATTTTTGTCGTTAATTCCGCCAATTGCCACAATTGGTAAATTTAATATTTCGCTCGCCCAATTAAGAATTTCAACAGTTGGCTTACCTCGCGAGATTTTAGTTTGAGTTGCAAAAAAAGCACCGAAAGAAATGTAATCTGCGCCCTGCTCTCCCGCCTCCATTGCCAAGTGTTTGGAGTCATAACAACTCGCTCCAATTACAAAATTTTTTGGCGAATTTTGGCGAATTTGTGAAATTTTTTTATCATCAATGCCAACATGAACTCCCGAAGCACCAATTTCTAAAGCAATTTCATAAAAATCATTTAACAAAAATAAGCAATTATTATTATCGCATATTTTTTTTATTTCTTGTGAAATTTTTTTAATTTCTGCTAGAGAATAATTTTTTAGACGCAATTGGAAAGATGGGACAAGCCCAGTTTTTAAAGCCTTCTCAAGCTTTAAAGAAAAATCTTTTAACTCAATTTGTGGCGGAGAAATTAAATAAATTTGTGCCATAAATTGAGTTAAAAATTATTTTTTTCTTCTAAAGAAAGCGGGAACATTGATGATGTCATCTTCGAATTTTTGTTCTGAATTATTCGACTCCGGCTCTTCATCAAAAATTGTGTTTCCAAAGAATTGTTGACGCTTTATTTCGGCTTCTTGCGAAGAGATTTTAGCAACTGGCTCAGAATCGCTTATTTGTTTAATTTTTTTAGTTTTTCCTTCATCTTTTACTAGTAGATCAACGGGAATTTTTGCCGATTCCGAAAAAATATTGCTCGAAACTTTATTATCAGGATTCGCCAATGGTTCTTCAGATTTTTCTTTGTTATTCATGAAGCTAAATAAGCTAAATCCACCCGAATCTTTTTTGGGCTTTTCGCTTGATTTTGCTGGCTTGACAGGCTTTTTAGGCTCTGGCGCTTTTTCGACAATTTTTTCCTTAACTTCAATTTCAACTTCTTCTTCATGAAACTCTTCTTCATGCTCTTCAATTTGCGGTTGAATTTTAGCTGGAGCTGGAGTTGAATTTATCGAGGTTGAAGTTTCATTGAAAAAGTTTGAAACCGCTTCTTTTTGCTTATTTTCTTGCTCAAATCTTGGCGCTAGATTTTCAGATTCTTTGCCATAATTTAAATTTTCTTCTTTGCTAAAAATCTTTTTTGGTTTGAAATTTTCATCGCTAATTTCTTCAACTTCTGATTTTACCGGTTTCGCCGAAATTCCTGGATCAAAAAAACTTTTGCTAGAATTTTGTTTTGCAGTTTCGGGAACTACTGCCTTAAAGCGCGAGGGCTCGTTGGTTTCTTTAGCTCTAAAGCTTTCACGACGAAATTCTTCGCTATCAATTCCGGTTGCGACCACGGAAATTCTGATTTTACCCTTCATGCTTTCATCGAAAGCTGAACCGAAAATAATGTTAGCATTTTGATCAACTTCTTTGCGAATTGTATTGACTGCCATATCGGCTTCGAAGAGCGTCATATCTGGTCCGCCCGTCATGTTAACGAGAACGCCCTTTGCTCCTTTAATCGAAATATCATCAAGTAATGGGTTAGCAATTGCCGCTTCGCAGGCTAGAATAGCGCGGTTTTCACCCGTTGCCTCTCCCGTTCCCATCATCGCTTTGCCCATTTTTGTCATGATTGTGCGAATATCGGCGAAATCTAGATTAACCAATCCCGGCATCGTGATTAAATCGGTAACACCACGAACGCCAGCATGCAAGACGTCATCCGCCATTTTAAACGCCGATTCAAAAGTAGTATTTTCATTGGCAATTCTAAAAAGATTTTGATTAGGAATTACAATTAGAGTATCAACATATTTTTTTAATTCTTCGATGCCAGCTTCCGCAGTTTCCATGCGATATTTTCCTTCAAAATGAAAAGGTTTAGTGACCACCCCGACCGTCAATATTTCACGTTCGCGAGCCAATTTAGCAATAACTGGAGCCGCACCGGTTCCCGTGCCACCGCCCATTCCGGCAGCGATGAAAACCATATTACAACCCTCGAGATGTTTTTCGATTTCTTCGATATTTTCTTCGGCGGCCATTTTTCCACGATCAGGAAATGAACCAGCTCCCAAACCTTTTGTGGTGCGGGCTCCGAGTTGAATACGATCTGGCGTTAAAGCATGCGATAAAGCTTGCGAATCGGTGTTCGCGGCGACGAATTCAACTCCCTCAAGATTTGAACGAATCATGTTATTTAGGGCATTGCCCCCCGCGCCTCCAACACCAAAAATGGTGATTTTGGGTTTCATGAGCTCAGGTTGCGGAATATCAATTTTAATTGGCATAGAATTTTTAGGTTTTCTTGAAGATTTAACTGGAACAGTTTGAGAAATTTCGTTATCAATCATTTTAATTTATAAAGTTTTCGTTAATAACAGTTTTGTTGCTACAAATTAAAGTTGCCTTGATAATTTCATCATCTCTATTTATTAAGATCAATTTTTTATCTTTTTCAATTAAAAGCTCAACAAAATTTAAAATATTTTTTGCAAAAAATTTACTTGCATCCAAAGCGATGCGACTTGGATAATTTTCATAACCAAAGATTTTTACATTGTTATGAGTGACGATTTGATTAGGCTTTGTAAGCTCGCAATTGCCTCCATTCACCGCTGATAAATCAATAATTATTGAATTTGGCTTCATTGAATTCACCATTTTTTCAGTGATTAAAATTGGCGCTTTTTTTCCCGGAATTAACGCCGTTAAAATTATAACATCTTGATTTTTAACAGTTTCTTCCAAAAGTTGTTGTTGTTTAATTTTATATTCTTGGCTCATTTCTTGAGCATAAACTCCGTCGGTTTTTTCATCGCTTTTAACTTCAATAAATTTTGCTCCTAAGCTTTGAACTTGTTCTTTTGCCGAGGCGCGAACATCGAAAGCACAAACTATGGCACCAATTCTTTTGGCGGTGGCGATGGCTTGTAATCCAGCAACTCCCGCTCCAACAATCATAAATTTTGCCGCTGAAATTGTGCCCGCTGAAGTAATCATCATCGGCACTGAGTTGTTCATTTCGTAAACCGCATCGATCACGGCGCGATAACCCGTTAAATTACTTTGCGAAGATAAAATATCCATCGATTGGGCGCGAGTGATTCGCGGGAGAAGCTCTAAAGCAAAAGCATTTATTTCAAAATTTGCCAATTTTTTTACAACTTCTTTTTGAAAATATGGGTTTAAAAGTGCAATAAAAGTGGCGTTAGACTTAAGTTTGGCGTGGTCGAAATCATAACGCTGAACCGCGATTACAATATCAATTTCTGGCAATATTTCATTGATATTTTTAACAATTTTAGCACCGTTTTTTTCATAATCAGCATCGGAAAAATTACATTCTTTTCCGGCCTCGCTTTCAATAAAAACTTCCAATCCAAATTTTTGATATTTGGCAATGACGTCAGGAGTTAAAGCCACTCTTTTTTCATTGTGATTATTTTCTTTAAGCGCCAGAATTTTCATGATTTTTAAATTATTTATACTTTATTTTAGTTAAGAATATTTCCTAAATTTTGTGATGATTTATGAGATATTATAATAATTATATTAAAAAAATATTTTATAAAATGGTGCGTTCGAGAAGACTTGAACTTCCACGGGTTTTACCCCATAACGACCTCAACGTTACGCGTATACCAATTCCGCCACGAACGCATTTTATAAAATTTAAACTAATTCACCAAAGGTTTGATGCGATTTAACGCGACAACAAACATCGATAAATCTGGGTTTTGTTCATTCTTCAATTCTAAAATAAAATTGTCAAACCTTTCTATTAAAAAAATTGAATTTTTTGACCAATCTTCGATTAAATTTTCGACTGATTTATTTTTATTTTTCAAACTAAATTCCGCAATATCATTTGCCAAGCGCATTTGATAAGAATATAAATCTTCTAAAACAGTTTTGCTTGAAAGTTTTTGCCAATGATTATTTAAACTAATTTTGTTAAGCCTACTTCTGAGCCATTTTAGAGAAAATCGAGTGCCGACCGCAAAATAAATTTCGGCGATGATTTTAATATCAAGTTTTGTTGATAAAGCAATCTCCGAAATATCAAAAGCCGAGGCAACTGGATCCATCGAAGCGACTCGTTCCGCTAATTTTTTATCAACTTTATTGATGCAATAACGTTCAATTTTTCTAACAAAAGATTCGTGTGAAGCTTTGGCTAAAACTGAAGGCAATAATTCTAATAATTCATCGGCAATTTTCTGAAATCTAACAATAATTTCAGCAAGCGAACCCTTGATTTGATTGCGTAAAAGCCATAAAACCGAACGTTCGATAAGTTTATTGGCACTTAAAAACATTTGCATTTGTGTAGCCAAAGGAACTTTGCCGTCAAGATTTTCAACCTCTTGCCAAATTTCACGGACTCTAAAAGAATCGCAAGCGATAATGAAGTTTTTAACCACTTCGACCAAAGAAAAACCGCTATCTTGGCAAATTTGATTGATAAAAGTAATACCGATTCTATTGACCACAAAATTTGTAATTTGCGTGGCAATAATTTCATTACGAAGTTGGTGGTTTAATATTTCGGCGCTTAATTTTTGTTGCAATAATTTTGGGAAATATTCCAACAATTCTTTTTCAAAATATTGATCTTTTACCAAATCTGAAGCTAAAATTTTGTTGTAAATATCCATTTTCGAATATGCCAACATAACGCATAGCTCAGGGCGCGTTAAGCCTTTTTGCTCAATTTGTAATTTATCAATTTCTTTACGATTTGGTAAAAATTCGATGGCACGATTTAACAAGCCACTTTTTTCAAGACTATCCAAAAATTGCGATTGCTCACCAAGCGAAGAAGATCCGAGACTTTGTGCAATCGATATCGCTTGAGTTTGCAAACGATTGTCGCTTAAAACCAAAGCCGAAACATCGTCGGTCATCGCTTCGAGAATTTTATTACGTTCTTCGAGATTAATTTTTTTGCTTTTCATCGCCGAAATTAACGCAATTTTGATGTTAACTTCATGGTCAGAACAATCAACCCCAGCAGAGTTATCCATAGCGTCGGTGTTAATTCTCCCGCCATTTCGAGCAAATTCAATACGTCCTTTTTGGGTAAATCCTAAATTACCGCCCTCGCCCACAACTTTACAGTTCAATTCTTTGCCGTTAATGCGCAATAAATCATTGGCTTTGTCTCCGACATCCTGATTGCTCTCATCTTGTGATTTAACGTAAGTGCCGATTCCGCCATTCCACAATAAATCCACTGGCGCTTTTAAAATAGCGCGCATTAAGTCGGTTGGCGATAACTCATCTTCAGAAATTTTCAAAATCTCTTTAATTTCAGGCGAAATTTTAATCGATTTAGCACTTCTTTCAAAAACGCCTCCGCCTTTGGAAATCAAGGATTTATCGTAATCCATCCAAGTTGATCTTGGCAAATTAAACATTCTTTCACGTTCTTTAAAAGATTTTTGTGGATCTGGATTTGGATCAAGAAAAATATGAATATGATTGAAGGCCGCAACAAGTTTGATATGCTTTGAAAGCAACATTCCATTACCAAAAACATCACCCGCTAAATCGCCAATTCCAACACAAGTGAAATCTTGGGCTTGGGTATCGATGTCGAATTCTCTAAAATGACGCATTACCGAAATCCAAGCTCCCTTGGCAGTAATTCCCATTTTTTTATGATCATAACCAACCGAACCGCCCGAAGCAAAGGCATCGCCGAGCCAAAAATTATATTCTTGCGAAATACCGTTAG